>CALMZT010001317.1 GCA_937870805.1 uncultured Chloroflexota bacterium | reverse complement strand
GCGCTTCGCAAAAGGCTCAAGTGTGACGAAATGATAATAGAGGGTGGTCGTCCACTGGCGAACCTGCGGTTTGCGTTGCTGATCGTTCTCGATTTGGCTACGCACGGTTTCTTTGGCTTGCTTAGCAAGTGCTTGAGCAAGGCGCGTGGTCAAGTTAAAACGCTCACAGCCCCGATGCACGGTTTCCAGATCAGCCAGCTCAGAGGAAAAGTCCTGGCGTTGCCAGAACAGATCGACAAAATATTGTGTGGCGTCATGACAGCGCTGCAAGAAATCGCGCACCCTATGAGCCTTGCCCACATTCAAGTCGTTGAGCAACACGCGCGACGAGCGGCGCATAATTTTCGGCTTGCGATGCGCTTTTTTCACAGCCTTTGCTCCACCACACTATTCGTCGGTTGCTGACGAAGAAAGGGGCAGCGCCCTTGACTTTTATTCATCAATGTTGTGCTTTGCAGCCAAGCATATCGAAGAACAGCAAACTATTCAAGGATTAATGAGCTATGCTGCCACAATTGCGGAGCTTGACACGTTAAAGCAAAGAGCAGACAGTGAATACGTTAGCCTTGTATCCACTCAATAAGGCGTTGTTTGCCGCGCGCAAGCCTACTCCGTCGAGCGATTGAGCATCCCTTGCAGTTTGTTGAGCGTGTTTTCGTTGGTGAACAACATCGCTGAGACGATCAGCGCATCCACGCCGATTTTCAGCGCCAGTTCTACGTCGCGCAGCGATTCGAGGCAGCAGGTAATCATGACGTGCATCGAGGGGGGGACGAGCGCGTGCAAATGTTTTAAGGCGTTCATGTCGAGGTTGCATTCGTCCGGGCTGCCCAAGCCGATGACGTGCGGGCTGAGGCTAAGGGCGTAGGCGAGTTGATCTTCGTTTTGCACCTGTACGATACTGGTCATGCGGTTGCGGGCTGTCGCACTGACGAGTGTGCGCAGCGCGTGTTTATCCAGCACATCTGACGACAGTACCAGTGCCGATGCGCCCGCCGCGCGCGTTTCGACCACATGATATTCATCTAACACGTAGTCCTGGCTGATAGCTGGAACGCTCACCGCGCGTGTGACCAGTGTCAGATCATCCAAGCCACGCGGATAGGTCGTCGCATCGGTAAACAGCGAGATCGCATCAACACCGCCGCGCATGAAACGCAGTGCCATGCTCACAGGGTCATAGGTTTCGAGCAAACTGCCTGTTCTGGAAACGGTGTGCTTCACCTGCCCGATCAATGTCACATGCTCGCCAACGGTGTTAAGGATCGGCTGTGGACGGCGCTGCATACTGGCAAGCGCGCGCACGGCATCAATCGGAGTCTTGGCTTTGCGCTGTTGCAGCGCCTGCCGCTTGGCAGCAATGATCGTTTCCAGATTCATCTTGGTTCCCAGTATTGAGTTACTTTAAAGAATATAGCACTAACCGCAACAATGAGAAAGTGAGCTTTAACATTTTATGCGGTGACGTGCGCAAACCGTTAAGAAAATGAACAATTAAGGTTTGCTTTTGGTTGGGGCAAAGGTGTTATAATCAGGCTAGATCGTTCACACCAAAAGCAGGAGTCAGTCGTTGGAACTGTCACACGACGAAGTACGCCAAATCGCTGAATTGGCGAAATTGGACTTAACTGAAGACGAAGTTCGTCTATACGCCGGGCAGTTAACCAGTATTCTGCGCTACTTTGAGCGTTTGCAAGAACTGGATACATCGCATATTCCGCCTACCGCATCTGTACTCCCCTTAAAAAATGTATTCCGTCCTGATAAAGCCGGACAACCACTCCCCCCAGAAGAAGTCATCGCCAATGCCGCCGACGCCGTGGATGGGCAGTTCCGCGTCAGCGCGATACTGGGTGATGAGTAGCTGTCGTCGCTGAATGTTGAGGAGAATGCGCGCTTATGGCAAATAAACGCTTACTCATTATTGAAGACGATTTCGACGTTGCCGAAATGTTGACGATGTATTTTCAGTCGCATGAATACGAAGTCATGCACGCTGAGGATGGCATGGTCGGCGTAGAGATGGCACGCAGCCGTTTTCCGAATTTAATCCTTTTAGATGTCATGCTGCCGCATATGGATGGTTACGATGTGTGCGTGAAGCTGCGCCAGGCATCGCTGACCCGTTATATCCCTATTCTTTTCCTCACCCAGCGCGACGAGCGTTCCAGCAAAGTCAAAGGTTTGGAACTCGGCGCGGACGATTACATCACCAAACCCTTCGACATTGACGAACTGCGCTTGCGTGTGCAGGGCGCAATCCGCCGCGCCACCAGCGAAAGCCTACATGAGCCGCGCACAGGGCTGCCCACCGGTCCCTTGATTAACGATGAAATTACACGCCGTCAGCAAAAGGATGCGCCCTATACTGAACTGCGCTTCAGTGTCAACGGCTATGGCGGCTTTAATGAAGTTTACGGCTTTGTCGCGGCAAAAGAAGTTTTGTCGTTCGCTGGCAAGCTCATTCAGGACATGGTGAGCCAGTCGGGGACACAGGACGATTTCGTGGGTATTCAAGGGGACGAATTCGTCATCCTGACGCACGCTGGCGATGTACAGAAGATTGACGAGCAGATCAAAAGTAAGTTCGCCAGCAGCGCCAAGACCTTTTATACCTTTGCCGATGCCGAACGCGGCGGCGTGCTGCTGCACCCAAACACCGATGCCGAAACCCTTGTGCCGTTAATGACGCTGGAGTCGCATCGCCTACAGCCCGAATCGTAAATCCAAAACGTCCATCAGCGCGTAAATTATAACGCAACAGGCAGACATTTCAGCGGTAAGTGGGGGACATGTCTACCCAAATTGGCGCACCAACCCTTAGCACGACGCTCATACGGAGTTCTCGTATGATACTGGTCATGCGAGGCTTGCTTGCGCTGCTGTCTACTGTTTGTCTCCTGCTGTTTGCCAGCGCCATGCCTGTGCGCTACGCCGAACTGAAAACCCCCGACACGCAAGCCGTTTATCAAATCACCGCCTCTGAAGTCCAGTTACTAGCGCAATATGGCATCTCACACGAGATGTACGCCGCTTACGTGCTGACATTTGAAACGCTGCAAGCGGGTATCTTCGTTGTCGTTGGACTCCTGTTGTTCTGGCGGCGTCCCGATGACCTGATGGCAGTGTTCACCGCGCAAGTGCTGCTGCTCATCGGCGTGATTGCGCCAGCCACTACCGACGCGCTGACGCATACGCAGCAAAACCCGCTGCTGCTCACGCTGCTCGACAGCCTGCGTATTCTGCTGGTGATGATCTTCATCTATGTTTTCCCTGATGGACGGTTTACCCCATCGTGGGTGCGTTGGATTGCTGGACTTTCAGGCATCGTCGTTGGCTGCTTAACGCTGTTCGCGGGCAACCCGACGACACGGCATCCGCTGGTACAGTCCGTCGCCATCCTGCTGTGGTTAGGTTTGCCGCTGCTCAATCAGGTTTATCGCTATCGCCGCGTCTACACCGTCGAACAGCGCCAGCAAACCAAGTGGTTCGTCTTCGGCATGTTGTTTGTCATGGCAGGGAGTGTGCTGCGCGGACTGCTCGTGACCTTGTTTCCGTCATTCGATCAGCCGGGCGCGGCACGCTTGTTATACACCGCTGTCTTCGCCATCCCCATCCTCGATACCCTCGTTTTTGCCGTGATGCCTGTCTCCATTGCGGCGTCTATTTTCCGCTATCGACTCTATGGCATTGATCTCGTCGTCAATCGTTCGCTGGTCTACGGCGGACTCACGATTGCACTGGCGATGATCTTCTTAAGCGGCTTTTTCATTATGCAAGCGCTGCTGCAAGTCATCGGCGGGCAGAGTTTGACATTAGCGCTTCTCGTCTCAACGGCGGCAGCAGCAGCGTTGTTTAATCCCGCGCGTGTACGATTACAGCGCCTGGTCGATAAGCATTTGTTCCACCTGCGCGTTGGTTTAGATCGACTGGAACAGCGCCGGGAGCAGGCAGCCGTCGCCGCTATCACACCCGCGCCTGTTGGTTCGCTGACTGGACGGGCGTTGGGCGATTATCAGCTAGAGGGATTGATCGGTAAAGGCGGCATGGGTGAAGTCTACCGCGCGCAGCACACCAGAACCGGGCGCGTCGTCGCCATCAAAACATTGTCGGAAATGCTGATGGGCGAACGAGAGTTTATGTCACGCTTCGAGCGTGAAGCGCGCACGGTGGCAGCGCTGAAGCACCCCAATATCGTCAACCTGTTTGATTTTGGCATGACCGACGATGTTTACTATATGGTCATGGAATACGTCGAAGGGGAAGTCCTGAGCCGCCGTCTAAAAAGAGGCGCGTTGTCGCTGGAACAAACGCGGCAGATCGTTGCCAGCATTGCCGAAGCGCTGGATTACGCCCACGAGCGCGGGCTGGTTCACCGCGACATTAAGCCGAGCAATGTCATCCTGCGCCCTTCCAATGGTACGTCAAAAATTGAAGCGGTGCTAATGGACTTCGGCATCGCCAAGATTACCAACGCCGATACATGGATTACGGGTTCGGGCATGATCGGCACGCTGGAATACGCCGCGCCTGAGCAGATCATGAGCGCGCGCAAAGTCACCACGCAGGCAGATATTTATTCGCTTGGCGTGATGACCTATCAAATGCTTACGGGGCGACTGCCATTTAAAGGCTCGGTGGGCGAAGTCGTCTTTGCGCATTTGCAGCAGCCTCCGCCCGACCCGCGCGACCTTGCGCCGGATTTGCCCGATGTAATGGCGTTAGCAGTACTGCGCGCCTTGTCCAAACACCCCGAAGACCGCTACAACAGCGCGGGCGAGTTCGCTGCGGCGCTGCACTAGGCAGTTTATAGCGTCCCAATGTTCTTGAACGGAAAACAGAATTCGTAGGGGAGCACCATGTAAGCGAAGCGGCGCGCTCCCGACAAAAGGGGAGTTACCTCATGCGCTCCCGATAATCCGCATAATCGGTAGTCAAGCGCTCATATTCTCCATCCATCAGTGGCGAGGAGATCATAAAATCTGCCGACGCGCGGTTACACGCGACGGGAATGTTCCAGACAATGGCGATGCGTAACAGGGCTTTCACATCGGAGTCGTGCGCCAGCGATTCCAGCGGGTCCCAGAAAAAGATCATGAAGTCAATGTCGCCGTCGGTGATCTTCGCACCGATTTGCTGGTCGCCGCCTAATGGTCCGCTGCGCAGTTTAATCACGTCGATGCCAAGTTCCTGCTCTAACAGCGTTCCCGTAGTGTTCGTGGAATACAGTTCATGCTGCCGCAGAAGATGCTGGTTGAATTTTGCCCAATCCAGCAAATCCTGCTTTTTGTGGTCATGTGCCACTAACGCGATTTTCTTTCTGGAATCCATCGCGAGCTTAATATACGTCATCTGTTTCTATCCTCCATCTCATGCATGTTCACGGTCTTTCGTAAACTGCGAACCTAAAACATGTATTTTTACGGCACTATCACCTGTCAACATGCGTGTGGAGGTCTCAGACTATCCCCCTGAGACAACTTCAGCTTACCTGATCTTTCGTCGCGTTCCAAGTGGCGAATGCGCGCAAAAAGTCGCCGCTTCTTTGGTGATACAGGACAAGTCCGTGCGCTCTCGGCAGCGATTTATCCCACATTTCATGAAAAAAGTTTGAATTTTAATCCGAAAATGTTGGAAATTTAGGCGTTTTTTAATGTTCGGCTATTTACGTTTCATACAATTGCATTATGATGAGGGATACATAATCAAGTGTGTAGAAGTAGTATGTCCTATGTTAAATGAAAAGCCCCTGATACTATTTACCAACGACGATGGCATTGAG
>CALMZT010001316.1 GCA_937870805.1 uncultured Chloroflexota bacterium | reverse complement strand
AGGAAAATATATGGGTGAGAAATACCAACAACTTGTTACACGGTTGGAAGATATTCAAAATTTGGGGAAGGCAGCCGCAGTGTTGGGCTGGGATCAACAGACATACATCCCGCCTGCCAGCGTTGAGCCGCGTGCCCATCAGCTCGAAACCCTGAGCCGCATTAGTCACGCGATGTTCGTGAGCGAGGAAACGGCGCGCTTACTAGAGGACGCAGCCAAGGAAGTTGAGGGCGCGGATTATGACTCCAATGAAGCGAGTATGATCCGCGTGGTTAGTCAGGACTATGAGGAGCAGGTCAAGCTGCCGACGGAGTTCGTCGCGGAGATGTCACGCACCACGACGCTGGCACATGAGGTGTGGGCGAAGGCACGCGCGAACAACGATTTCAAGTCGTTTCAAGGCACGCTGGAAAAGATGTTTGAACTCACCCGACAGGGCGCAGAATATCTCGGCTATCCAGAGCATCCCTACGACGCGCTACTCAACCAGTATGAGCGTGGCATCACGACGGCGCAGGTGAAGAAGATCTTTGATGACCATAAGCCTGAACTGGTAGAGTTGATTCATGCTGTCGGGAAGAACGAAGGTCGTGTCAGCGATGATGTGCTTCGTCAAGACTTTGACGTGGAAAAGCAGCGGGCATTCAGCACGGAAGTGGCGACGGCGATTGGTTTTGACTTCAATCGCGGGCGTCTGGACGTGGCGGTACATCCGTTTTGTACGAACTTCGGGCGTGAAGATGTGCGCTTGACGACACGCTTTAACCCCAAGTTCCTGAACCCGGCGCTGTTCGGGACGATGCACGAGGCAGGACACGGGATGTACGAACAGGGCAGCGGCGCAGACCTCGAATACACGCCGCTTTCAGGTGGGACATCGCTAGGTGTCCATGAGTCACAGTCGAGGATGTGGGAAAACATCGTCGGGCGGAGTAGGGGTTTCTGGCAGTGGGCGCTACCGAGAGCACAAGCTCATTTCCCGGAACAGTTGGGCAGTGTTGACCTTGAGACGTTCTATCGGGCGATCAATAAGGTGAAGCGCTCGTTTATCCGCGTCGAAGCCGACGAATCGACCTATAACCTGCACATTATGCTGCGTTTTGAGCTGGAAATTGGCTTGATGGATGGCTCGGTGAAGGTAGCGGATTTGCCAAAAGAGTGGAATCAACGCTTTGAGGCGTACCTGGGGATTGTGCCGCCGAACGATACGCTGGGCGTGCTGCAAGATGTCCATTGGTCGGCGGGGTTGATCGGCTACTTTGCGACGTATGCGCTGGGCAATCTGCTGTCAGCACAATACTACAATAAGGCGCTGGAACAGCATCCGACCATCCCGGAAGAGATCAGCGAGGGCAAGTTCGATACGCTGCTGGGCTGGCTGCGGGAGAATATTCACCAGCACGGACGCAAGTACACGTCGGATGAACTGACGCGGCGGGTCACGGGTGAGTCGATCCAGTCACGGGACTACCTGCGGTATTTGACGACCAAGTACAGCGATGTCTATAGTCTATAGCTGTTAGCTATTAGTCGTTAGCTGTTAGCTTGGCTTTTAAGCATCCCCTCTGATAGCTAAGAGGGGATTTTTGTTACTTACTGATGTTACGCAGGTGTAGCTCGAACAAGGGGTTTAAACCCCTTGTTCACAGGTTCAGGGTGCGTAACGTCAGTTACTCATCATCGTCGTCATCTTCACCTCTTGCCCAAGGGGGTGCGGCGTAAACACGTCCTACGGCGTCGACATATTCGATCTGAAGGGTGCGAGGTCCAGATTCAACAGGTGCGTGGCTGTCTAATTCCACAATGCGGTCAAGCAAGGTGGTGAGCGCTCTGACACGGGCGTTGAGCGAACGGCTGTCGATGTTGTTCTTGAGGGTATCGGCGATGGAAAGCGCCGTGTGCATCATGCTTTCCCTTAGTAATTCGTATTCGTCGGTTTCAGTTTGTTGCTGCTGCAATGAGGAAAGTGATTGCAGCAAGTCCTGAGGCTGAAATTGCTGCTGCTGCTGCGACAATCCACGTTTGCGCCGCCAATCGTAGAGCGTGCGTTCGGAAATTCCCGATTGCAGACTGGTGAGTGTGATGTCGCCACGATTGGCATCGAGGAGTTGCAGAATGGTTTGACGTTGTTCAAGTGTATAACGTTTGGACATGGTTTAGCCTTTAACGGTTCGCGATTAGCTTTTGACTAGAGCATAGCACAGATGTTCTTTCATTTGAGTTTCTTTTGACACTTTAATGCAAGGTGTAATGTTGGTTAGTCATTAGCTGTTCGTCGTTAGTCATTAGTCCTAAGTGCAGGTTTACGATATGAAATGTAGCGAAATGTTGGAACACAGCTAGCGAGCATTCGCCAGAACCTCACCCCAACCCTTTGCAAGGGTGGGTATTTTGTGGGGTAGGCAATTGTGCGCGATTGACCTCACCCCCTAGCCCCCTCTCCATTTTTAAAATGTACGTGGAAAGGGGAGTCTGGGCACATGGAGAGGGGGAACAGGCGCGCGTTGTTGAGCGTTTGAGCATGAAAATAGGCGCTATGTTGGCTTATTTTGAACGTGTTGTTGAGGCAACAATAAAATACTCAGGTGTGTAGAGAAATCCAAAGCACGGTAGCAAGACGAATATTTTGACGATGTTGTGTGAAATTTCAGCAATTGTTCAGCAAGTAGATCACCGATTTTAAGGAAACCCTACAATATTTGTTGGAACAATAATGATGGCTATAACACGCATTTTGAGCGTGGTGTACAATTTAGCTATTCAACGCAGGGAATGCGACAAGGGTGGACGATGGTTCGCTCTTGTTTTGCGATGGAAGTGGTTGATGAGACGAGTTGTAATGCTAGTGATCGCGGCGCTGCTGCTCACGGCGCTGCCTGTGTACGCCCACGCGAGTTTGTCACGCTCTGAACCTGCGTCGAACGCGGTGTTGGAAGAGTCACCGAGCGAGATTCGCTTATGGTTCACCGAGCCGCTGGAGCCGAGCTTCAGCCGCATCCGTCTGCGAGATACCAGCGGCAGCGTGATCGAAACTGAAGCGAGCCAAATTGATAACAATGATCCGATGCAGATGTTTGTGCCTGTGAGCAATCTGCCGGATGGCGTGTATACCGTTGTATGGCAGGTGGTTTCGACAGCGGACGGTCACCTGACATCGGGCAATTTCGCGTTCACGGTTGGTGAGGCAGTGACAGGCAGCAGCGCGGCGATTCAGACCACCGTTGTCTCGCAGGAAAGCACGCTGATTCGCTGGTTTTATCTGCTGAGTCTGTCGCTGGCTATTGGCAGTATGGCGTTCTGGCTGTTCGTGTGGCAACCGTCAATGCCCGAAAAACCCACTCAAGTCGAACCACGTTTGTACTGGCTGATGTGCGCAGGTTGGGTCTTGTTAGGCATTAGCAGCGTACTCATGCTGATGCTGCACGTTTCGGGTTTAACAGGCACATCGTTATGGGGCGCACTTTTTGACCCGGCGCTGGCGCTAGCCTTTGAAACTCGTTATGGGCAGTTGTGGCTGGCGCGCGCGGCGCTGTGGGTGATGCTGGGGGTGGCGCTGTATGCAGGGCGCAAGGATGCGCTCTTTTTGTGGATTGGGCTGATGATTGGAACGCTCATCACGGCGGGGCACAGTTTTGCCAGCCATGCCAGCGCTGCGCCTGATCGTACCGCTGCTGTGTTTGTTGATGTGCTGCACACGTTCGCCACAGCGCTGTGGCTCGGCGGGCTGGTGCAGTTCGCCAATGCGCTGCTGTGGGCAAAACAACGTGCCGATTCTTCAACTCAGCTTGTGGCAAAGTTCGTGCAGCATTTTTCCAATTATGCGCGCGTGGCTGTCGCCGTTTTGGTTGTCACGGGAAGCTACTCGGCATGGCTGCAAGTGGGTTCTGTCACGGCGCTGCTGACGACGCAGTACGGACACACGCTGCTTTTGAAGTTGATTTTGTTCGCGCCGCTGCTGTTGATTGCAGCCGTCAATTTAGTGTTCACGGCACGCGGTTTGGCGCGCGGCGATACAATCTGGGTAGGAAGGCTGCGCAGTTTGATCGGCGCAGAGATCGCGCTGATGGTTGGAATACTGGTGACTGTCGGCGCGCTGACCTCGATCAACCCAGGGCGCGCGGAACTGGCGGGGCAGGAAGCGTCGATTCTCGAACCTGATACTGCTGTTACGATGCAAATCACGGATGAACTCCATGCCCATATGGAGATTACGCCGGGATGGGTAGGGGAAAACAGGTTTCAACTAGGCTTGTATGACATCCAAAATACGGAGGCAGTCAACGACGCAACGTCCATCCGCTTGCGCTTCGAGAATCTGACGCAGAATTTGGGTACCAGTGAACTGAGACCGACGTTCGTAGGCGATGGTGTTTACGTCGCAACAGGCGCAAATTTGAGCGTGCCGGGAAGGTGGCGAATCCGTATGACGCTTCAGCGCCCTGATCGTTTCGATACCGTGCTCGACTTTACTGTGACCGTTGCGCCTGAGCCGCCCGCGCGACCACTGGACATGACGATTCCGCCAATAGAGCGCGTATTGGCATTGGTCATCGCGGGCGCGTTTTGTTTAGCCATTGGCGGCGCGGCGCTGATTCAGACACGTTTGCGACTGCTCAACGGTGCGGGGATATTAGGCATTGGCGCGCTGGCGTTGGGCGTGCTGCTGCTGGTCAGTGGAGTACAACTGATGGGCTGATAAAGGTAACGAAGTTCAAAGACATAGGAAGAACAGTTCCTCAAAAATAGGAACAAATGTTTGTTTTTCTTAACGTTAGATTGTTTGACAAACCCTTAAACGCGGCTTAAACTAGTGTTTATAAATGTTAAGAAACGGAGTATTTTAGCCGTGCGTAAGTTTTTTTCAGAGAAATATCGGTCTTGAGCACGCGGTTTCGTGACACATGAAACCGCGTGTTTTTTATTTATCCAGTCTGTCTAGCAGTGGAGGTTTTTACTCACATGGACTACGGAACGATCAGTAAAATTGAGAAAGCGCGCCGCTACGCTGAAGAACCCGAACGAATCACCTTCAATAATCTCTCCCTTGAATTCAAAGGTCTCAACAACACCTACGCGATCACACTCGACAAACAGGGGTGGGACTGTACATGTCCCGGTTTTCACGCGCATCACATTT
>CALMZT010001315.1 GCA_937870805.1 uncultured Chloroflexota bacterium | reverse complement strand
GATTCTGCATCGCAGTAGCTCAGGGGATTGAGCTATGAAGTTGTAGGGCTTTGATGTCGGAAACGGTGTACGCCGTGACGATCATCGCCTTTTAGTTCGTAGGGAAAAGGAAAAAGCCAATGAAAACTTGCAAAGAAATCATGATGGCCAACCCAGCGTGTTGTCTGGCGGACGATAAAGTGTACACCATATCACAACGGATGCGCGCCGAAGATATCGATGTTGTGCTGGTGGTGGAAAACTACCGCGAGAAAAAACTGATTGGTATTCTCACGGATCGTGATATCGCTCTCAGAGTGGTCGGTGACGATTGGGATATCACAACCGTCCAGGTCGATGATGTCATGACGACTAATCCGCGTACCTGTCATCCAATGGATGATCTCGACACAACCCTGAAGGGCATGAGTGATCAGCAACTCAGACGCCTGCCCGTTGTTAATAGCAGTAAGCAGGTTCTTGGCATTATCATCCAGGCACGGACGATACACGCTCGTATAGCGGTTCGCCTGAACACTGAAAACAAGGTTACTGCGATTACCATCAAGGATAATTTCGATGGTTGGGCAGATTTCGCAGATCGATTACGCTTCGTGTTGAAACAGGTCGTGAACCTTAACTACCTGACCGACTCCTTGCTTGACCAGGATGACGACTTGAGACTGCCCGCAGCAGCAGTAGGATGAAGCGAAAATGCAGTGACGTGACCGACACGAAACTCATACACATGAACAGCAGTTGTGCAAATGTGGCAAATAACGACTTGCTTTACATTTGACTTCAACTGCTATATACTATCATTAAGTGGAGACTTTCATAAAAGATAATTTCCGACCTACAAAATATACTCCCCTTATTTACGCTTGGTGATGCCCGTAGAATCTTGAGCATAGTCTTAACCCAGATTCAGGCATCTCTTGCTCATCAAGCACCACCCCAGACGAACTCCCCCCTCAATAGATAACCCAACCTCATGTCGTTGAGGCGTCTTACCCCAACTTCAGCCGTTGGGGCGATTTGGAATTGCTGGAGTCAATGAAGATGAAAATCAATTGGAAAGTCTTAGTCGCGTTAGTGTTAATTGTTGTTGTGAGCGTCTGGGCGTTCGATTCGCTGCGCTCGCGTTCATACAGCGGCGCTAATCTCACTTTTGGCGTCGGCAGTGGACCCGTTACGGTGACGAATTCTTCAGATGTCCCTGTTGCGGCGCAGCTTGTCGGCGCAGGCGCACGCTCTTTTTCCGTGTCGAGCGTGACGGAAGGCATGTCGGGTTCTTCAGTACGGCAGGGAACGGGTAACGGCTCAACACAGTTGTTTGAATTGATGGTACCGCCCGGCGTCAGTGTATTCACCATTAATCGGGGCACCGAAGTCAATTTTGTCACGAGCGACCCGACGGTACTTGAGGCAACAGCACAGCCTGTCACCGATGGCAGTCGGCAGACCATGCTGGCTATCGCAGCAGTGGTGATTCTGGGCGCGCTGTTCTTCATGTCACGCACCACGAACCATCGCTGGCTTGCGATGCTGCGCGGCAACAAACCTGTCGCGCTCAAGCCTGTGCCGAGTGCGCTCAGCGCTGATGGCGGGCAAGGTCGTGCAATAAAGTCGTATGGTGACAGCACCGGCGACTGAAATAAGTGAGGCTTGCACTACCTCTCGACAGATGAATTCGTTAAAATCGCCCTTCCCAACCCAATTTGGAAGGGCTTTTTTTATTCGTAGGACTTACGCAGTTGGCGGGCGCACGCCGCTTCGCTTACATGGTGCGCCCCTACAAACAG
>CALMZT010001314.1 GCA_937870805.1 uncultured Chloroflexota bacterium | reverse complement strand
CTTGAGGAACGGCGCCCCCACTGCCGTGCCCCCTGCTGGCAACCGCTCATGTCTCATCGTCAACCTGTCCGCCGCTTTGCTCCTGTCTCAGCGCCAGCCCCCCCGCGAATGCAGCGTCTTTGACCGCAAAGCCGACTGGTGAGTGCCCGTTACCGGGCTGAAACTATTCAACTACTGCCCGATCCGCCCAATGACGATTTAATTTCCCCTCTCTGGCTGTGCTTGGCATCGTTAGGCGGCATTCGCCCGCCCGCTCACCTGCATCTTGCGCCATAATTGGCGAAGGTATTGAAGGATGCGCGATCATTATTAAGAGCTATACTGGAGGAAATTTTGGTATTCACATTTATGCGCCACTTTTTCGGCAATAAATGTCAAACTATTGTGCAATTGAAATAGATAAAAGGAAATGTCCACCATGATTTTTAAAAGCCCTTTCCCCGACGCCGTTATTCCTGAAATGTCTTTAACCAGCTTTGTACTACAGAATGCAGGCAAGCACCCCGATAAACCTGCGTTGATCGACGGACCCAGCGGGCGCACGATTACCTATGGACAACTGGTGGGCGCAATCCGTCTGGTAGCGTCCAGTCTTCATAAACGGGGCTTCAAGAAAGGGGATGTGTTCGCCATTTACAGCCCCAATATCCCCGAATATGCCGTAGCTTTTCATGCCGTTGCGACGCTGGGTGGCATCGTTACGACGGTGAATCCGTTGTACACAGCGCACGAACTGGCGCAGCAGTGTAACGACTGTAAAGCACGCTTTATCGTCACGGTGCCGATGTTCCTAGAAAAAGCCGAGGAAGCACAGAAATTGTCGAGCATCGAGGAGATTTTCGTCTTTGGCGACGCTGAAGGTGCTACATCGTTTGCAGAACTGTTGGCAGGTGATGGCAAGCTCCCTGATGTGAAAATCAACCCGAAAGAAGATTTAATCGTCCTTCCCTATTCCAGCGGCACGACAGGCTTATCCAAAGGGGTCATGCTCACGCATTACAACATCGTGGCTAACCTGTGCCAGCTTGAAGGCGTCGTTGATTTCAACCCGAACGATACCATGATTGGCATTCTGCCGTTCTTTCACATCTATGGCATGGTGGTGGTCATGGCGTACATGCTCTACGTGGGCGGCACGGTAGTCAGCTTGCCACGCTTTGAGTTAGAGATGTTCCTCAAGGTGATACAAGACTACAAAATCTCGCGTGCGTGCCTCGTCCCGCCGATCATTCTAGCGCTGGCAAAACATCCAGTGGTCGAGAATTACGATCTCTCCAGCTTGAAACTCATCTTCTCTGGCGCAGCGCCTTTGAGCGCCGATTTACAAGAGGCAGTTCATCATCGGCTCGGTATCGTGACCGTGCAGGGCTACGGCTTGACCGAAACCAGCCCGGTGACGCACGCGACACCCAATCATCCTGACAAAGTGAAACCCGGTTCCGTCGGTCCCAGCATTCGCAGCACAGAGGTACGCATCGTCGCTCCCTCAAACGGGCAAGACCTTGGCGCGCGGCAAGAGGGCGAGGTGTGGATGCGCGGTCCGCAGGTGATGAAAGGCTACTTAAATCGCCCCGATGCTACGGCTGAAACGATTGATCCCGATGGCTGGATACACACGGGCGACATTGGCTATGTCGATGAAGACGGTTATTTGTATGTGGTAGACCGTTTGAAAGAACTCATCAAGTATAAGGGAATGCAGGTTGCGCCCGCTGAACTCGAAGGCTTGCTGCTTACCCATGACGCCGTTGCCGACGCGGCGGTTATCCCAATAGCCGATGAGGGAGCTGGAGAAGTGCCGAAAGCCTTTATTGTGCTCAAGCCGAATCAGCGCATTGAGGCGGAAGAGATTATGGAGTTCATCGCCGAACAGGTTGCGCCCCACAAGAAAATACGTCAGGTAGAATTCGTGACTGAGATTCCCAAGTCAGCATCAGGCAAGATTTTGCGGCGTGTGCTGGTACAGCGTGAGCGCGAGAAAGTGAAACAATGAACGTGTTTGCGGCAGACTGCCGCCAAGTGCTGCCTACATTTGGCATTGTTAAACCGTCAAGCGAGTTCAATAAGGCAGTGAAATTTGGCAAAACTGCCTCTGGCTCGGCTACAGAGGCAGTAAAAATAACTGCTGCCTCTGATGAGGCTAGCTGGGCAGTGGATATAGGCAGTGAATAATGGAGGGTTGCGTGCATCAGTTGCTCGTCATGAATAATCGATTATTCTTACAACATAGCATAAATCGGAGTGCATTTGCGTTCCTTTTGACACTTTAATTCGAGGTGTAATGTAAGTCACATGCATATATTGTGTCGATAACTCGACGCATTTGTCTTGACAAGCATTTTCAACTTGTGTTACTGGAACGCATGTGCTATACTCTAACCTACTTTGAACGAAATCTGGCTGACAAAATATCCGTTTAGGACTACACTAAACGCTAGACATAACCTGCGAAGGAAAGAGTAAAACGCAATGGCACCCAAAAAAGACAAGAAGCAGCAAGAACCTGTTATTCAGCAAGGCGATGAAGGTCGTCAGAAAGCGCTGGACGCGGCGATCACGGACCTGACCAAGCGCTTCGGCGACGGTACAGTGGTGCGCCTGGGCGATGCGGCGCACATGGTTGTCGATGTCATCCCGTCGGGGTCGCTTGCCGTCGATATTTCTATCGGCGTCGGCGGTATTCCGCGTGGACGCGTTA
>CALMZT010001313.1 GCA_937870805.1 uncultured Chloroflexota bacterium | reverse complement strand
CATCCCTGTTCACACGCACGAGGACATTGGTATCAGCAGCGACCACAAAGAAGCCCTGCTGTTCGCCATCCTCGGCTATGAGACATGGCACAATCGTCCGGGCAGCCTCCCACAACAAACGGGCGCGCGTCATCCTGTCGTGCTCGGACAAATCACGCCCGGCGACAACTACACAGACTTGATACGCAAGACGTGGGGGCAGGCGTGACCTTGTTCATGGGCGTCGATGGCGGCGGGAGTGCGCTGCGTGTCGTGCTGGTCGATGAAGAAATGAATGTACTGGCACAGTCGGAGCGCGGCACCGCAAATCCCAGCAGCATCGGCAGAGAAGCGGCGGCAGTGCTGATTCAAGTAGCAATCCATGAGACACTTGAAACAGCAGGCAAAACGGCTGATGATGTGAGAGCCATTGCGCTTGGCATAGCAGGTACAGCCCATGCGCAAGAATGGGTACGTGAAGTAGGACAGAGTGCGCTGCCCAACGCGCTCATTGTACCGAGTTCCGACTTTGAAATCGCGCTGGTGGGTGCGCGCGGCGAACGCTTTGGCGTCATCATCGTCGCAGGCACCGGCAGCGTCGCATGGGGCATTAACCGTGCGGGCGAAAGTGTACAGGTCGGCGGCTGGGGCTATCTGTTGGGCGATGAAGGCAGCGGCTATTGGATAGGCATGGAAGCGCTGAAAACCTTTGTACGCACGATGGATATGCAGCGTGCCGAAGAGCAACAAGTGCTGCTCGTACAGCGCATTGCGGAAGCGCTGAATTTATCGAACCCGCGCGAGATTATTCAGTGGACGTACAGCCAATCGCGCGTCAGGGACATCGCGCAGCTTTCCAAGACCGTGCTGGAACTGGCAGGGAGTGGCGATGTTGGCGCGCGGGCGATTGTCGATGCCGCGATTAGTCATCTGGCGCAACTGATTAGCATGATACACCAGCGTTTAAATGACCATCAACTGCCAGCCGCTTTTGCGGGCGGCTTGCTCGACAACGAAAACTATTTGAGCGTGCGATTGGCGCAGCACTTGCATCTGCCTGCTGTGCCGCAGCCGCGTTATCCTCCTGTGATGGGCGCGGCGCTGCTCGCAAAATTCGTATGGAAAGGCACATAATTGCTCACCGAACAACCGAATCCCAAAACTGAACACTTCGACCAACTTTCCACGATGGAAATTTTGCAGGTCATCAATGACGAAGATCAAAAGGTGGCGCTGGTCGTGCGCGAAGCCTTACCCCAACTTGCCCAAGCTGTAGAGGCGATTACGGAAGCCTTTTTGAACGGCGGCAAGCTGATTTACGTGGGCGCGGGCACCAGTGGGCGGCTTGGGGTGTTGGATGCTGTTGAATGTATTCCCACGTACAGCACGTATCCAGGTCAAGTGCAGGGGGTGCTGGCAGGCGGCAACGCAGCCATGATGCAGTCGATTGAAGGCGCAGAAGATCGACCCGAAGGCGGCGCGAACGATTTGCGGGCGCTTGACCTTAAAGCGGTAGATGTTGTCGTAGGCATCGCTGCCAGTGGGACAACACCTTACGTCATCGGCGCGCTGGAATATGCAAACGAAATTGGAGCGACCACAGCGGCGATTTCCTGCAATGTGCCCGCGCCGATTCTGGACGTGGCGCAGATCAAAATCGCACTTCCTGTAGGTCCTGAAGTGGTCACGGGCAGCACGCGCATGAAAGCAGGCACGGCGCAGAAAATGGCGCTCAATATGCTCAGCACGGCGGCGATGGTGCGCTCAGGCAAGGTGTACGGCAATCTGATGGTCGATGTGCAAGTCGTGAACAATAAGTTGGTGAAGCGGGCGCGGCGCATCGTGCGGGAGATGACGGGCGTTGACGAAGCAGCAGCAGATGAATTACTGATGCGGGCGGGCAACAACGTCAAAACTGCGATTGTGATGCAGCAGCGCGGCGTGGACTTAGACACGGCACGCGAACTGTTGAAAGCGGCGAAGGGACATCTACGAAAGGTGATTGACGGATGAGCGATTTACTGGTGAGGCTCTATAAATTACCAGCGCTTGAGCCTGTGATTGAAGCCCAGCGCGCGGCGGGCATCGTGATACGGCGGGCAATCGCGCCAGAAAAAAGCGCTGTGCTGAAGTGGGTTGGTAAGTATTTTAACGAGCGCTGGGTAAGCGAGGTTGACGTGACGTTTGGGCATATACCAGTGGGCTGCTTTATCGCGGTAGTCGATAAGGAGATGATTGGCTTCGGATGCTGCGATGCGACGGCGCGCGGTTTTTTTGGTCCAACGGGCGTGAGCGAGGAAGCACGCGGAAAAGGCACAGGCAAGGCGCTGCTGTTGGCGTGCTTACATGACTTACGGGCGCAGGGCTATGGTTACGGCATCATTGGCGGGGCGGGTCCGGTAGATTTCTACGTGAAGGCGGTGGCGGCGACGGTGATTGAAGATTCGTCGTCGGGGTTGTATGAGGGGATGCTGCGGGAGTAGGTTTTGGCAAATGTTCCGTGTGGAACGTGCTGAGTACAATGGGGCGAACCTTAAAAGTACCTTGTTGAGCGTAATAGCAGAACATAAAGCGGCAACAAAATGAGTTCGCAGCGTTCCAGGAGGTACGTAGATCAATTATGAATTATCCATTTGTGTGACACAATACCTTCGCCAAAAATGAAGGGATGTAGGGCTTTTGAGGTAGAGTAGTTGTCAACCAAAACAAACGACTCAGG
>CALMZT010001312.1 GCA_937870805.1 uncultured Chloroflexota bacterium | reverse complement strand
GCCTGGCTGCCCGCCGCCACCCCTCCCCGGAACCCCTACCCTCTCCTCATCAGGGGAGGGGATGCCGCCGCAGCGGCAGGGGAGGGGTGAACCCCGCCACCCACACACAAATCAGCCGCCCGCGCGCATCACCACCCAGACCAGCAGCACCGCGAACGACACGACGACCATGATCGTCGCCAACGTCAAGGAATATTTACCGCCGATTGCCAAAGCGCTGTTCACGCTGGCACGCGAGAAAAAAGATGGGCATCGCGTCGAGCAGCTCCACACGGGAGATCGCTGGTTTCAGGATGTGCTGGCGCGCAATGCGGGTAAAAAGCCCAATGTCGAAGTGAAACCCGACGACCTCGCCCTGTTTCAGTACACAGGTGGCACGACAGGCGTGTCTAAGGCGGCGATGGCGACACATCGCGCGCTGGTGGCGAATACGCTCCAGTGTAAGGCGTTCCTTGCAAGTCAAGGTGTGCCGGGAAACAGCGAAATATTCCTCGGCGCGATTCCGATGTTCCATGTGTTCGGCATGGTGGCGGTGTTGAACTTCGCCGTTGGGATTGGCGCGAAAGTCGTGCTTGTGCCGAACGCGCGCGACATTGACGACGTGCTGGATAACATCCACACCTTTAAGCCGACGCTGTTTATGGGCGTACCCGCGCTGTACAACGCCATCAACAATCACCCTGACGTGCTGTCGGGCAAGGTCAGCGTGCGTTCGATTCGGGCGTGTTTAAGTGGCTCTGCGCCATTACCGCCTGCAACCAAACGTGATTTCGAGAAGTTGAGCGGCGGTACATTGTTGGAAGGCTTTGGCATGAGTGAAGCGCCGACGGCGACACATTGTAACCCGCTGCTCGGCGAAAATCGCGCAGGGTCGATTGGTATCCCGCTGCCCGATATGGAGATGAAGATCGTCAGCCTTGACGATGGTGTGACGGAAATGCCTGTGGGTGAACCGGGAGAGCTTCTGCTTCGTGGACCGCAGTTGATGACGGGCTACTACAAGATGCCTACCGAAACGGCGAACGTGCTGCGCGAAATCGACGGTCAAATGTGGCTGTATACAGGCGACATCGCCAAAATGGACGAGGACGGCTATTTCTACATCGTTGACCGCAAGAAAGACATGGCGCTGATCGGCGGCTTCAACGTCTATCCCAACAACATCGAGAAGGTGATTGCCGATCATCCGGCGGTGCAGGAAGTCGGCGTGGCAGCGATCCCGCATCCTGAGAAGATGGGGCAGGAAGCGCTGAAGGCGTGGGTCGTGCTGCGTCCCGGTATGCAAACGACGGAAAAGGAACTGGTGGACTTCGCCGCGAAAAAACTGGCGCGCTATGAAATCCCAACGCGCTTCGTGTTTGTGGACGCCTTGCCCAAGACCGCTGTTGGCAAGACGCTGCGGCGTGAACTCATCCGTATGGAGATGGAAGAACGCGAAAAGAAGGTGACGCCGTAACCTCACCCCCTAACCCCCTCTCCACAGTAATAGAGAGGGGGAAATAACCTCTTGTTGACCGCCCGCTTGTGTTTCCTATTTGAGAATGATAGTGTTGTATTGATAGCTGCTGCCGACGGCAACAGCGATGATATGTGATTGCGGGAAGCAGGTTCGCAGCAGCAAAAACGGCTGTTGAAACGGCAATTGGCGAGCGTGCTGCTGCTGTGAGAGGGGCGGCGGCAATTGCGAGTACGCTTGCTGCGGTTGAGTAGGCTGTGAAAATGAAAACCGTTTCCATTATGGCATTCCTGTTCATTGGTTATGGGCAGCATAACATAGAAGGCAGCGTATTTGGGGTTCGATTGACACTTTAATGCAAGATGAAATGTTGTTGACTGGCTATTAGAGCAACGACGATGATTGACGGAATCACGATCACGGACGCGATCCACGATTTGAGCGACCCGAATGCTGAGGTGCGGTATCAGGCGGCGTGGGCACTGCAATATATCGGGGATGCCAGCGCGGTGACGGCGCTGTTGGGGACGATAGGCGACGTGGATATGCATGTGCGGGTGGCGTCGGCGCAGGCGTTGGGACGGATTGGCGCTGGGCGCGCGGTGAATGCGCTGCTGAAGCTGATGAACCACGCGGCGGCAGAGGAACGCTACACGGCGGCGGTGGCATTGGGGAGAATACAGGGATTAACCGCCAAGACGCCGCCGTTGAGTACAACGTTGACGCCAAGTGAAGAAGAAGAGAAGAAGAGAGTGATAGAAGCGCTGCGAGTGGCGATGCGCGATGACGATGTGTACGTGCGCTGCGCGGCGGCGCTGTCGCTGGTGGAGATCGGCGGGTTCACGATTGCGCTGAAGGTGTTGGAGGCGTTGAGCCGCGAGGAAGTGAAGTTGCGAGAGGCGGCGGTGCGGCAGGTGGAGAAGCAGGTCAATCAATCGACCTATTGAATGGAAATGAGGTGAAATGATGCAACAGCTAGGTATTTGGAACATTGCAAATAATTCTCCACAACGTCTGAAACGTGCAGGAATTAATCTTGAGAAAAATTTAGAAGATTGGATTGAGCAAGACCCCTCGCTGATTAAATCTG
>CALMZT010001311.1 GCA_937870805.1 uncultured Chloroflexota bacterium | reverse complement strand
AGGCGTGCCCAACGCGGCAAATCGGCGTTCTGTTCGGTGCCGTACAGGGAATGCAAAATAGTACGCAGGCGCGTCGTGTCGAGCTTCATAATCATGCGCCCGCCGTGCGTGATGGAGATACGCCCGGTTTCTTCGGAGACAATGACACAAATCGCATCGCTGACTTCGCTGATGCCCAGCGCCGCGCGGTGACGTGTACCCAGCTTACGCCCCGGCAGATTGCGGCTGGCGGTCAAGGGTAACACCGCCGCAGCGGCAGCAATCTTTCCACGCGAGTCGATGATTGCTGCGCCATCGTGGAGTTCAGTTTTGGGCCAAAAGATTGTTAACAAAAGCTGCGAAGTGACATCGCTGTTAAGGAGGATACCTGTGCGAATGTAGTCTTCCAAGGCGTTGCTGCGCTGAATAACGATCAGCGCCCCATGCCGTCGTTCAGACAGTCGCTCGGACGCCTGGCAAATGCTTTCGATTATTTGCACGCGCACGCTTTCCGGCGCTTCGCGGTTGAAAGGCAGCCCCGCACGTCCCAAGCCTTCGAGGGCACGGCGCAGTTCCGGCTGGAAAATCACTGGAATGGCGACGGCGACGACAGTGAGCAAATTCTCAAACAGCCAGCGCAGCGCCAGCAGTTGGAAGACGCGCGAAATCACCAGAATGGCGATGAGGAACACAATTGTGCCGCGTAGAAGCGCGCCCGATTGTGTTCCGCGAAAGAGGAAGCTGATGCCAAAAATCAGCGACGCCACCAGCAGAATATCCAGAATGGCAAGTGGGTTTAGATTCTGAAGTGCCCACAGAAGTTCCACAGTTTACTCGTCCACTGCGCCGCCCAACTGAGTGAGTAGCTGCTTATAGGCTGTTACGTCATCAGGACCGATCTCGATGATCTGTTTGATGGTCTTGACAGCATCGGCGTGCGCCCCTGCTTCCAACTGCAATTCGCCGATGGCATCCAACTGCGCGATGGCATCTTTCTTGCGTCCCAAACGGCGATAGATCGTCGCCATACGCTGGCGCACGCCGCTGTCGTTGGGGTAACGCTTCACCAGTTCTTCCAACAACTGCGTGATACGATTCACCTGCTTGTTCTTGGCGTAGATGCCCAGCAGCACATCCAAGCGCTTGAGCGCGTCCATCTGATTGCCCTGCGCGTAGTACAATTCCACAAGTGTCTTTTGCGCCCGTTCGTCGCCAGGCATCAGTTCGGTGATTTCTTCATATGTCTTCATCGCCTTGCGCGTGTCGAGCTTCATCTGGTCAATTTCGGCAATGTGATGCTTAATCTGAACAATCTTTTCCGGCGGCGCAGTGTTACGCCTGCCGAGTTTTTCTGCCGAGACAAACGTTTCACGCGATTGGTCGAAGTTGCCTAACTGCTGATAGGTGTTCGCCAGCCCAATATACTGGTCTAACACTTCGCTCCAGCGTTCCTCTTTTTCCAGCAGTTCGATCAGGTTCATACGCACAGGTACATCCAGCGGTGCCATTTCCAGCACTTCGCTGAGGATGGCGGCGGCACGATCATTTTCGCCGCGCACTAAATACAGCCTGGCAACTGTGTTGTACTTGTTGATCGCCTGGCGCACGCGCCCTTCACGCATCATGATCTCTGCCATACGCACATGCACAGGCAGATACGTCGGCGCGAACTCGACAGCGCGGTGTGATTCGTCCATCGCAAGGATGAGCAAACTCTGCCGCATATAACGATCAATCAGTGACACCGATTCGGTGAGCTTCGTGCTGCCTGCTTCACTAAGGAAGTCGACCAAGCCCTGATCGCCCTCTTCACGAATCGTGTCTTCCAGCGTGCGGCGAGTTTCAGCGATGCGCTGCTTCCAATCTTTGCCTGTGAGCAGCTTGACAAAGCGCTCGTTGATCGGCGCAAGGGTTTCATCGCTGCGCTCCACCAATGTTTTACTCAAGCGATCATATGTTGAATTGAGTTCATCGGATTCATTCGCATCCATCGTCATCGCCTGATCGACATTTTGCAGCGCGCGGATCAGGTTCTTCACTGCCATTTTGTGCTTGCCGATTTTGGCATACGCCCAGCCGAGCGCATGGAAGGCACCCGCTTGCAATTCGGGCGCGGTGATGGCTTCGCTGAGATGCTTAACGGCTTCGTCGGCGCGATTCGCTTGCAGCAGCAGCCCACCGAGATTCATTTTCAATGCCGGGTGACGCATACGCGGCTCAGCGCGCAGATAAGCATCAATTGCCGAATCGTTGATGCTTTGGCGCTGCATTTCCATTGCCTGCATCGCATCGCCGATCACGTCCATATCGCCGCTTTCGATGACATACGATGCTAACATGCCCATCGCTTCGGTCATCGCCTCACCCATCGGACCAAGGGGATCAGCTTCTTTGATTTCAGGGACAACGCGCCTGGCTTCCGAGGTGCCGTTCTTGGTCGCGGTATCGTCGTCGTCGTAATCTTCGAGGATGACCTGCCCGCCCGATTGCAGCGCACGCAGCGTATTGAGCGCCTGTGGATTTTTCTTATCCAGACGCAGCGCACGTTCTACGGCTTTGATGGCGCGATCTGTATCATTTTGCAAGCGGAAGTTAGAAGCGAGTTTGAGATACTCGCGGATGGCTTTCTTGTTTTCGCCAATGCGCTCATAAGCCTGCGCGAGTTTAGCGTGGATAGCCGTTAAGCCCGGTGTGAGCTGCGTGGCACGTTCCCAGTTGCCAATCGCTTTGGTGAGATCGCGCTGTGCCAGATACACTTCTGACACATTGACATACTGCTGCGCCGCTTCCTTCAGCCGTCCCATGCGCTCCAGCACATCAGCGCTTTTTTCCAGCGGAATCGGGTCATCGGGCGCAAGTTGATGAGCGCGTTTATAGACACGCAGCGCTTCTTCCAGCTTTTCATTGTTGAGCAGCGCCAAGCCCAAGTGGATATGCGCTTCGGGGTCTTCGGAGAACTCTTGCACCGCGCGCGCGTAGTAGTTCGCCGCTGCACGCCAATCCTGATCCCACGCTGCACCATGACCAGCGTTCATTGCCTGTTCATAAGCATCACGATTTCCGGGCATAATCTCTTGTTCCTGCAAAACTACTGCTTCAATAATTCAACTAAAATTGCTTTTTGAGCGTGTAAACGATTTTCCGCTTGTTCAAAAATCAGCGAGTGCTCCCCGTCAGCCACTTCGTCGGTAATCTCGTCGCCGCGATGGGCAGGTAAACAATGCAGCACCACGACGTTGCGATCTGCGCCTTCTAGCAGGTGACGGTTGACCTGATAGGGGCGCATGATGGCGAGGCGCTGTTCAGTTTCCTTTTCCTGTCCCATGCTCACCCACGTATCGGTATAAATCACATGAGCACCCTCTACCGCTTCGTCGGCGTCGTGAAAGGCTTGGAAGGTCGCGCCGCTGGCTTCCGCGAGATGCTTGACGCGCTGCCAGACGTGCGCGGGCAGTTCATAGTTCTTCGGCGTAGCAATCGTGAAGTGCATCCCGAAGTGTGCTGCGGCTTCCAGCAGTGAAGCCGCGACGTTGTTGCCATCGCCCAGAAATGCCACTTTCAACTCGCGAACCGCGCCAAAATGCTCGTAGATCGTCAGCACATCCGCCAGCGCCTGACAAGGGTGTGAGTCATCGGACAGCATGTTAATCACAGGCACGCGCGACCACTTCGCTAACTCGGTGACGTGCTGATGTGAATACACACGCGCGGCGATGATCTGCACATAACCTGATAGCACGCGCGCAATGTCGGCAAGGCTTTCACGCTTGCCTAAACCGATCTCGTCAGGACCTAAGATGATGGCGTGACCACCGAGGTGCTGCATTCCTACGTCGAACGAAACGCGCGTGCGCAGCGACTGCTTTTGAAAAATCATGCCTAGAGTCTTGCCGCCCAGTACGGGACGATTGCCGCCCGACTGCCATTCTGCCTTCAGATGCGCCGCTAATTGAATAAGATGCCAGAGGTCTTTGGAAGACCACTCATGTAAATCGATGAAGTGTCGCACGGTGGACACTCCCCTTTCATAGACAATGAAGTACAGGAGAATAATTGATTTATGTTGTGAGTATAGCACAGTTGAGAGGGACGCGAAACACGGCGGCAGGTTTAAAAACACAAACCTATTTAACAAAAATTTAAAAATGGGAGTATCATGGTTATACTTGCCATATGATGTAGTTTCGATATGAGCAGTTCGCATCTGATTGCCCCGCAGCAGCTTGCCCTCGGCTTGACGTTTACCAGCGTGAAGAGGGTATCTTCGTTTTTGTCTTCAGCGACATGTCCCGCAGCACCGCCGAAGGTTGGGCAGCACAATCAAGGATTAATGATGCGAAGGCGTTTGCCGCTGGAAAGCATATTCTCAGCCTCTACGATATTCGCGGACATTGGGTGATTTCGCCGTATTTTGTTGCGAGTGCTATGAATGAGTCGCAGCACACATCGCCGGATCTGTTTGAATCAATTGCCATCATTGGTGACAGGCTGACGATCACGATTATCGGGGGTGTCGTTCGCCGCCTGACACCCAAAGGTCGGCAATCTGTAGCACTGTTTACGCAGGAAGACGAGGCTTTGCGGTGGCTGGATGAGCGTGTGAAAATGTTTGGCGTCGAAGTGTATAAAGCAGAGCAGTTGAGTTGATATGAGGTTCTACGAAAAAGTTTGATTTTTGCGGTCTTAGCCCGAAGAACTACCATCGGGTTCATAAAAAATGTCTTTCACTGCCAACTGGAAACCGGGCAGCACATCTTCAATATCCAGCACACCCTCCATCTCGATAAATTCAATGTTGACGCCACGACCTTCCGCCGGGCGACAAATTTCAATACCTTCAAAGGGATACACATTCAACACGACACGAGCACCCCCTGTCAAATAGATTCGCGTCTTGCGGCGCAGTTTCTTCGTTGTGTCATTGGGGGATTTGATTTCGATTGCCAGGTCAGGCGGAAATGGAATGTAGCCTTCTGGAAGCGCGTCGGGCGATTTGTATTGGCTGGTAAAGGCAACGTCGGGCGCAAGAACACTGTCTTTGTATCCACTGCGGCGGATTATGTACCCTGTTTCGACAGTTACGATGCCAAGATGATTTTTGGTCACATGGGCATCAAATACACGGGCTAATTTAACCGCAAGATAGCCATGTTGTGCGCCCGGTGGATGCATCTGTACAATCTCTCCTTCGATCAGTTCAAAATGTGCATCATCGTCGCCTTCATATTGACCAACGATTGTCCGTAAATCTTCGACAGTAGAGTTATGTTCAAGGCGTTCTTGCGCTGACATTTATACCTTCTCCATATCCCGCCAGTTCATCCCTGCCTGCGTGTTGGCGCGCAGCGGCACATCCATCTTGAACGCGCCTTCCATGACCTCTTTGACCAGCGTTTTCGTCTCTTGTAGTTCCTGTCCAGGAACTTCCAGCAGGAGTTCGTCGTGAACTTGCAAGATCATCTTCGCGCCAAGCTCGCGCTGACGTAATTCGTTGTGCAGCGTCACCATCGCGCACAGGAACAGCACGCCGACCGCGATCGTCCCGCCGAGGTAGAGCCAGCTCCCCGCGGTGTTGGCGAGCGCGAACGCCCGGTACACGCGCAGCAGCACACCCGTGACGACCGCCAT
>CALMZT010001310.1 GCA_937870805.1 uncultured Chloroflexota bacterium | reverse complement strand
AAACGGAAGCTGCGACTGTGCCAACAAACCATTCGCCCCGAAGCGGGCGCCAATCAAGGCATAGGTGAGATAGGCACCGAGCGTAAAGATGGCGCTGTGCGCGAAATTGATGATACCCAGAATAGAGAAGACGAGTGTGTAACCGAGCGCGAAAATCGCATACACGCTGCCAATGGACAGCCCGTTCACGATCTGTTGAAAAAATAAGGTCAGTTGCATAAAGAATCTTTGTTAAATTGTAGTCAGGGCGAACACACTGGTTCGCCCGTTTACACATGATGCCTCACCTCGTGATCGAATATGTCTTGCAGGGTTATGCCCCCGGTTACAACTTCACCACGCCCACCAATGGCTTTGACGACGAAACACTCAAAACCATTTGGCGCAGTGCCTTTCCACGCGGGCAAAGTTGGGCTAACTATACTGGCTTGCGTGCGCTGAAATGTTTTCCTGTCAAAGAAAACCTGTACGCGCTGTCGGAAGTCACCGTGACCGATATGCAGGATGAGGCGGGGCGAAAAGGCATTCGCCGCGCCGAAATTGACCTGTTCACAACTGCTGAGTGTATCGATCATCTGAATGCGCGCTTTGAGCGTTATCCCGCCGAAGTACACCGCCGCTTAGATCGTAAACTCTCGCTCAACGAGTGGCGCAAAATCCTTGATCGCACGCTGCCGAGGTTCAAAGGGGAACCGCAGGTCATTTTGACCCATCCGTTTAAGGATGCCACCGATTGGCAGATCATCGAAGCGCTGGTGCTCAAGCTAGCGCTGTGCCGCATTGGTCCGATTAAGCGTTGGGGCAGCCTTGCCTCATTCACCACACTCGCGCTGGATTACCGCGACGAATCCAGTATCGTCGCCATCCCTAAACAGCATATCAATGGCATTAAAGCGCCAGTGATTGACGTGAGTTAAATTCAATTACTCACCTTACGCAGTTTACCCGTCTGAGTTCAAATCCATAGCTAACAGAGAATTGCTAAACCGCTCAAGAGGTTGAAAAATCGCATCACTTAACCCGTTCATGGCTTTCCAACGCCCATAGCGGGCGGTTTTAAACTGCCAACGTCCACCACAGTGAGCGGGTGCGTAAGGTGAGTTACTCACTGATGTTACGCAGGCTCAACTCGAACAAGGGTTTTATGCAATTAACGATTAAATACGGACATCCGCGTAGGGGCGCACCTACGTGTGCGCCCGATACAGGGCAGACACATTGGTCTGCCCCTACCATCCGGTTCTCCGTAATATTTACTTAAAGAGCATACGCCCTTGTTCACAGGTTCAGGTGCGTAACGTCAGTTACCCAGATTTTTTTATTCCAGTAGATGAGATCGGTCTGATAGAGCAGTGGGAACGCTTATGCTCTTGCTAATTGGGCTTCCCTGACATTCAAACGCAGTCCTTTGTAGGTCTTTCCTGCGATTTGCTCACAGGTCGCAAAACGGTTTTGGGATGAAGCGCCACAGTCGATCTGGATGAAGCCTACCCGCATCAGACGCTTTTGTACCTCTTCGCGCAACCGATAAAATGCGTCCGGCATCACAAATGCGGGTTCTTCGCTCTTTTGGGCGAACTGTACGTATTTTACTTTGCCGACCTCGCGCCCTTCACTGTCGATGACAGTCATTCCCTCGTGTGCCCATAACAATTTGTCGTTGGGTTCATCTGAAATATACAGATGTTGAGGCATAAGAACTAGTCCTTGAATAGTTTGATATTCTTTGTTATCGTTTTGCCTTGTGAGACGTTCTCACAAGACAGAATAGACGGTTGTCTCATTGGCGCAAGCCTCTCTTACAAACATCACGCAACATCTGTGTTTGCAGGAAATGAGGCAGACGAAATCCGAAACGTGTGAGTCGGTGCGCTTTTGCGCGTACAACATTACGCAATTTGGATTGGCGGGGAAGTATGGACTCCGTTCGCTAAAAAGTTCAGAATGTCAAAGTTCTGGATAACCATGACAATCCTCCTGTTTCTGTTGAGTGTGCTGCATTGAAAGGGCAGGGCACTCACGGTTCAATTTCGACATGTCTAAAATAAAACAATTCAAGCGGACTCGTCAAGCTCAACCATTCAATCAACGACCCCTCAAATAGTTTTTTGTCATTTTCCTTGTTAGATCATGAGAGTTCCTAAAGTTTATTTGAGGTTTTCAAAGGTTCATCAAACTTTAATGTAACAAATCGTTATATAGTTAAAATTTTCAAACACTTCTCGCAAACGTAGCATTTCATTGATGAGAAACTAAAATACGGCAGAGATACTGGCTCAACGGTATCGGGAACATCATCACTTGACATTAACCTGAGTTCAGGACAACCAGGAGAAAGTCAGATCGCATCCTTGTAGGGGCGCAACATGAGCGTGTTTAAAAACCGTCGCCGTTTCTGACAACCCCTCTCTAAATCTCGCCGCTTCGCTTACACGCCAGCGGAGAGAGACTTGAAAACCGCGTGCGTGACCATATTTCTCCCCCTTTCTCCGCTGGCGGCTGGCGGGGGGACAGTTTTCAAGTGACAAGTTGTGGAGGAGGGACAAAGAACAGCCCGACCCACAAGTGTTGGGGA
>CALMZT010001309.1 GCA_937870805.1 uncultured Chloroflexota bacterium | reverse complement strand
CCCGACCCTGACGGCGGCTATGTTGTCGAAGTGCCATCACTCCCCGGCTGCATCAGCCAGGGAGATACCTACGACGAAGCGATTGCCAACATTCGTGAAGCCATTGCGCTGCATGTGGAGAGTATGGTCGAGCATGGCGAGGCTGTGCCGGAAGACTTTGCCGAGTCCATACAGGTCGTGACGGTGTGACCAAGCTGCCACAACTTTCGGGGCAGCAGTGCATTAAGGCATACAGCGTGCGGGGTTCTATATCGACCGGCAGCGAGGCAGTCACGTCACACTCATGCGCGACAATCCACGAGGGCGTGTCACTGTGCCAAATCATAAAGAACTTAGACCGGGAACGCTGCGCTCGATTATCCGCGATGCGGGGATGCAGGTGGAAGAATTTGTCGAGCTGCTTTAGTGGCTCATTTGAACAGAAGTTTGTCATCTGATAACGTCTTTTGAGACGACGTGTGTCAGCATGAAAATCGGCGTAATTCACGTGGCTAAAGGCAAAGGTCACTTTTTACTGTTTACTTTTCACTTAAGAAGCGAAGCGACATGATCCTACGAGAACTCTCGGATGCTATCGGCGTGTCCGGCAAGGAAGACGCCGTTCGTAAGCTGATCTTGCAGGCGATTGAGCCGCACGCCAGCGATATTCGCATCGACGCGCTCGGCTCCGTGACGGCGAAACTGGCGGGTACGGATACGGGACGTCCGCGCGTGATGATCGCCGCGCACATGGACGAAGTCGGCTTCATGGTGACAGGCATCGACGGCGATGGTCTGCTGCGGTTCACCAACGTCGGCGGCTTGGATGACCGCATCCTGCCCGGTCTGCGCGTGAAGGTCGGGGATACTGGGCTGCCCGGCTGCATCATCTGGGTGCCTATTCACCAGAACAAGGATCAGAACGTCGTCAAAATCAAGACTCTGCGTATCGACATTGGCGCCAGCAATAAGGACGGCGCGGCGGCGCTGGTCAAGCCCGGCGACCGGATCGCGTTTGACACGCGATTCGCCGACGTGGGGGACGACGTGGTGCGCGGCAAGGCGTTTGACGACCGCGTGGGCTGCTCGCTGCTGGTCGACGTGCTTCAGGGCGGTCCCTATCCGGTCGATGCGCTCGCCGCCTTCACCGTACAGGAGGAAATTGGGCTGCGTGGCGCGCTGGTCGCGGCGCAAACGCTCAGTCCCGACGTGGCGCTCGTGCTCGAAGGCACGACCGCGCAAGACCTTCCGAATCCGCTGGCGCTGCCCGACGACGACGAAGACCTGAACCCGACCTGTCGCCTCGGCGGGGGTCCGGTGCTGACGGTCATGGATCGCAGTATGATTGTCAACCCGCGACTGCTGGCATTTCTGCGCGAGACGGCGGCGGCACAGGGCATTCCGTATCAATACAAAACGCAGTTGGGTGGCGGCACCGACGGCGGCGCCATTCACACGGCGAACGGGGGCACACCAACCGCGGTAATTTCGATGCCGTGCCGCTATATCCACAGTCCGGTTGCCTTTTTGCGTCGGGACGACTACGACCACACACTGCGACTGGTGCAGGCGGCGCTCCGGGCAATCACGCGCGACACGCTCAGCACGTCGGCGCGATAAAACGTTGCAAACAACAGACGCGCAGACGACCCTTGCTCAAGGGGTGGGGGTCAATGCTACAATCGATACCGGAAGTGCCGGGAAGCGCGGGGGATCACGCCAATGGGGGTCATCACTAAACGGGATAAACGGGCGGGGCGTGCCACGCCGACACCGCCGCAGGCGCCCGCAGGCGTGCGTCCCGCCTGGCTGCAAGCCTTCTTCAACTGGATTTCCTCTCCGCTGCACCTGTTCGTCGTTTTGCTGAGTCTGGTGCCGCTGGCGTTTATCATTGCCTTCGTGGTCACGCGCGGCTCGAATACGCCGTACCTCGACCAGTGGGAAAACAGCGTTCTGATCGCGCTCAAGGCGGCAGACGGCACGCTCACGCCCGCCGACATCGTCCGCCAGAACTACGATCATCGCCTGATTTTTGCCAATCTTATTACTGCCTTCCTGACCTATACGACCCACTGGAACATCAAGCTGGAAATGTTTCTGATCGTCGCCGTGGCGTGCGGCAGCATCATTTTGCTGGCGGCGCTCTTCCGGGAGCATGAGAAACAGGCGCTGCCGCTGGTGCTGGCGCCGTTCGCGTTTCTCATTCTCGCCGTGCGGCAGAACTCGATCTGGATCTGGAGTATGCTCATCAGCACGCCGCTCGCGATCTTCTTCCTGATCGCGGGGCTGTACGTGATTAAGCGCATGGCGATTGGCTGGAAAGGGCTGCTGCTCGCGGTGTTCTGCGCCGTTTGCATGGTGCTCTGTTTCCTGCAAGGCTTCTTCGGCTTTCCCCTGCTCATGCTCATGCTCTGGCTGCGCGGGTATCGCAAGCCGCTCTATTACGTGGTCTGGATCGGCATCGCGGTCGTGGTCACGGCGCTTTATTTTACCAATTACGATTTTGGCTTGCTGGGCGCGAACGAAGCGGGCAATTCGGCGGGTCTGGTCAAAAACCCCGTCACGTGGTTCCTCTACACCATTGCCTACATCGGCAACCCCTTCGTCACGCCCCGCGGCACGAGCGCGCTGATTGCCAGCATTCTCGGCTTGGGTGGCATCGTGTTGTTCGCGGTGAATGCTTTCTACCTGTGGCGGACGCAGCGCACGGTGCAGACCATTGCCGCCTGGGTCGTGCTTGCTCTGTGGGCGATCGCTTCCGGGTTCATGACCTCGCTTGGACGCGGGCACGTTTATCCAGAGCCTTCGCCCCACCAGCCGCTGATCGACCGTTACGTACCGCAGCCCTCCATGTTTTGGGTCGCGTTCATTGCCGTGGCGGTTCTGGTCATCTGGCAGGTGACGCGCAATGCGGGAGCATCCGGGTTCGGGCGGCGTTTGTCGCGCCTGAATCTGCTGGTCTTCGTGCCGCTGATCGGTCTGTATGCCTGGGCGAACACGTATATGCTGATGCGCCCGTCAACCGTTACGCCGACCCAGGAAGCCTGTATGCTGGCGTATCCCGCCACGCGCAATACTGCCTGTCTCGACTTTTTGTATCTGAAACAGTCCCGGCTCATCGACATCACAGAGCGCATTGACCAGCTTCACATCTACAGTCTGACCGGGTTTGCGGGCACTGAGCCGCTGTACGAGCAGATCATTAAGCTCTAC
>CALMZT010001308.1 GCA_937870805.1 uncultured Chloroflexota bacterium | reverse complement strand
AACACCGGAGGGGCTTACGTACCAGTCCATAGAGATGAGTTTGGACGAGTGATACATCAGGCTGAGCGAAACATTTATCTGCCCCAGCCAAACTGGATGATGCTCTTCGGTGGCAAGACCATTGATGTAGAAAAACTTGAAACGATCAAATATGATCTACACCAACAGCAAATATTCTGGCGCACGGTAAACAGTCCGAACCAGTCTGCCGACTTCGATGATGGCAGTGTCACCTTTGCCAGACATCAGGGCGGCACCCTAATCACTATTGTTGCAAGACAGAAGTTTGCCCTCCCTCTCGTATGGCAGGCGGTCAATCTTGATTATGTGCCTCAGCTTAAGGATGCCATCGTTTCCAACACCTATACGATGTTTTTCACTCGCACGATGGCGAATTATGAGGCAGCATTTGAAGGGCGAAGCCCTCTAATAGGACGCCAACGGGACATGCATTTTGGAGAAGAAGAGGAAGAAATTGTACGTCGTGTGGCACAGCCGCTCACGGAAGCATTTAAGCTGATGTCAATGTTTGTGCCACAAGCACAAACCACTGAAAACGGCACAATGGACGAATTGGGTTACACTCACTTTGAAGCCCTGAATGACTCCAGCGATCAACTACCAAAGTTGTATAGCGAAATATTCCGCGATCTGCTACAAGCCTTCATCAAAGATCTCACGATGTTCAGCAACTCGCCAAACGGGAGATTCAAATGAAGGTTTTAGTCACAGGGGCGAGTGGTTTTATCGGCAGCCATCTTATCGGAGAACTGCTGCTCAAGGGCTATGATGTGCAGGCGCTTGTGAGGGAATCAAGCGACTTAACTAACTTAACAGAGTTAAATCCAAAGTTATTTTCTGGTGATATTCTTGAGCCTGATACGTTATTACCAGCCATTGAAGGCTGTGAAATCGTGTTCCATGTGGCTGCAATCTTTGCCTATTGGGGCTATACCCCAAATCAACTAAACAAGGTAGCTGAACAGGGAACCCTAAACGTCATGCAAGCAGCGCACCACGCTGGTGTTAAAAGAGTGGTGTTAACATCCTCATCCGTAGTATTGGACCTCGATGGAAATCTGCTTTCGGACTCCAATGCGACTACTGTCCAAACCTTGAAAGATCAGCCCGATTATGTACATTCAAAGATCAGGCAGCTTAAATCAGCACGTTCGCTTGGTGAATCACTCGGAATTGATCTGGTTACTGTATGTCCCACGCTAACCGTTGGCGCGTCAGATGTTCGATTGTCCGAAAGCAATCGGATGATCGTTAATTACCTTGCTGATCCTTATAAATCAACGTGGATTGGCGGCTGTAACATTGTATCTGTAAGGGATGTTGCGAGAGCACACATTCTAGCGGCGGAAAAAGGGATACGAAACTCATGCTATTTAGTTGGCTCGGACAATCTGGAATGGGCAGATGTGCATAGAATTTTATCGGAACTAACGGGATTGCCGGGTCCTCTTTTTACGGCTAATCATACCCTTTCATACATGCTCGCTACATTTAGCGAACTGACAAGTCTGTTCACAAAAGACTTGCCTCAAGTAACCCGCGCGCAGGCAAAAATGGTGGGACACTACTACTGGTATAGCGATAACCGATTGAAAGAATTGGGACTTTCACCTATGTCATCGCGTCAAGCATTGGCGGAAGCTGTGTCGTGGCTCGTGACGAGTAGCCATGTGCCCGCCTCTGTCAGATCACTTATTCAACTATCAGATGAGATTTACGAGATACGCCAAAATGGACTTTAAACGCACTCTAATCATCACACATCCCGTTGAAGTAGTATGGATCGCAATGAGAGACGAAATGCCGCACGTCGTCGATCTCCTTAAAGAAATCGAGAGTATTGATGTGAAGGCTTATGAGTTGCAAGATTCCGATAATGTAGTCGTGACGAAGGTGTGGACAGCGGCACCAGAACTGCCCCGTTTTGTGGCTAATTATATCAAGCCCGGAATGCTGTCCTGGACTGAATACGGGGAGTGGATACAAGCAGATCAACTTTGCAACTGGACAATTCAATCACATGCCTTCAAGAATGCTATTCATTGCAATGGTGTCACTAAATTTGAACCGGCTATTGGCGGCAAAGGAACAAAAACGACTTTCAGTGGAAGTATTGAGATCGACCTTGAACAATTAAGTGATGAATTCAAGTTAGCAAAATCAATGTCGACCCAGGTGATAGAGCTGATTGCGCAAAGTATTATCCCACGTAATTTTGCTGAGGTTACCAAAGCCATTGGTAGATATTTAGATCTGAAACGAACAGACCTTTAATAACCTCAGTCGTTTATTCGCTCGACGTTTCTTCAAGCTCTGTCGCCGCACGACTATCACTGTTTAGGGAACGTCGTGAAGAAAGCAACTGCCCTGCATATCGAAGTGAACCTCTCACGAGATTACCCCATTGATTCCAGAGCCTGCATCATTTTAGGCTTATCAAACATCGCCTTAATTTCAGAGATTTAGCTGCTCTCTGTTTTCTGAGAGCTTTTTAAGCGTCTGACGAAGCGCGAGAACTCTAGCACATCAATAGGTTTGTACATGATATAATCAACGGCATCCTCAATTTCATCGGTTGCCATATGCGCATTCGCCGTTACCACAATCGTGCGCATCTCTTTATGCATGGGATAGACGTCACGAATTGAGTGTAAAATGTCTCGCCCATCTACATCTGGCATATGCAGATCAAGCACCAAGAGGTGAAAGACTTCTTTTTTTAGGATAGACAATCCTTCAGCACCAGTTGGCGCTTCTTTGACGTGATACCCGGCATTTTCCAAAGCGATTTTGAAAATGTCGCGATTGTAAAAATTGTCATCAACAATCAGTGCAGTAGGCGTGGCTTCCGATAGTAGCATAGACATTGCTTTAATCTCCCAATGAATTCGCACATACTGTCAACAAATATGATAGGTCACAATGCCGCATTATAACGTTGTAAATTTCCGAATAATTTGTAATAAAATACGTATGATTTATTCCGACAGAATATTATTCAGTGAATTTACCCATTGGTAATCATATTGGTCATACAGTGCCCTAAAACGTCGCATACGGTCAATGATGCAGACGCGAATCGAGCAGTGTTCTGCGAACGTTCCTTCTGACCAGGGATCATCTCCCACGACAATCGCATCATCCGTAGTAATGCCTTGAGCGAGCACATAATCCCACATATCACGCTGAGGTTTTTTGCGCACATCCCCGCAGATGCTTGGTGTGAAAATACCTTGGAAGTAGTCGTAAATGCCTAACTGTGCGGCGAGTTCCGGTGCGTGATTATTGTTGGAGAGGATATAAATCGGCTCATCTTTGATACGCTCCAAAAAAGCTAACGTATCATCGAATAGTGTAGGCACATACTTCTCGAACACCATATGTCGCAGTTCATCACTTAAGCTGTGGGGCCAGCCCATCATATCAAACACACGCAGCAAGATCATCAATTCGTTGCCGTCTTCGGCAGATTTTTCCTGTCCCCACAGAACGGCTTCCTCAAACTTTTGTGTTTCATAAGGCAGTCGATGGTCATGGATGAGGGTCGGAAAAGCGTGCTGGAAAGCCCACGTAATGGGTCCAACCACTAATGTGTCGTCAAAATCCAGAAACCACTGCGTCATCCCTGCACCCTTTCTGTGTACTGTGCCAGCTTTTCCGCGAGCCACTCTGGCTGATAGAAGCCGCACACTTCCTGCACTTGTTCCGCTGACAGCACACGCGGGTCATAGGTCAGCGCCAGGTTGCCCTGTCCCGCCAATGTGTTAAAACTTATTACCAGTGGAGGTCGCCCCATCAATGGCGCAAGAAGAAAAACATCTTCTTTGATCCATGCCCGAAACTTGCCCAGAGTATCGTCTAAATTACCAAGATTACTCAAAATGAAAAAGCGCGCATCTGTAGAATTCAGCAACCAATCGCGGTTGATGTTTTCATACCACGAATGATTAAGCGCCAGCAGCGCTTCAGACGGTAAAGCGAACAGTGGACCAAATCCTGCCAGGCGTGTATTCACCTGACGTTGAAGTTCTGCGCATTCTTGCGCTAAATCGCTCTGCTGGTGGCGGCTGATGCGTATTTGGCTCGCCAGATTGCCCGGATAAACATCGTTGGGTTGTTTGAGGTAGCGGTGTAAATCCACCAGAATAGTATAGGTTAGCGGCGATGTTACCCATTGCAGTTCACGCAGCCGCCATGCGATGAGGACTTGCAGCAGGGTGTTCAGCGAAATCTTTTCCTGCATCTCTACTGCAAGGGTCGTTCTCAGGGTGTTCAGCAGCTCTATACTTTCAGCAGGAACCACGCACAGCATGACACGCATCTCTGACCCCGATACAATCGGATCGCGTTTTTCCTGTTCGGCTGGCGACATCTCCTGTTGATACTCACGATAATAATTGGCAAATGATTTAACGCAGCCTACGGCTATCTTGAATGCCTGGCTCGGTGTTTGCCACAACAAATGCGTGATCGGAATATTGAAATGCATCTGCAAATCAGGCAGTTGCGCAGGATCATACAATGCCAATAACAACAGATGCGTTAGCAGCCGTAAGAAACTTCCATCACCGAAACTGTGATGCATTTTCACGATCAGCGCGCTATCTACGAGATGAACTGAAAGGGGTTGTTCAATCGTCGAGTTGTTCTCTCGAAGGATTGACCCCATGTAGGCTTCAAGTTCACCCTCGGCAGTGTTAACCAGCGCTGAGAGATAGGCGGGGAGGCGATCTTTCGCCACAAGCGACCAGCGCTTGCGTTTTGCATCCAGCGTGTAGCTTAATCTTAGTTGCGGGTATCGTCGTTCCAATGCTTGTAATGCAGATACCACTAGTTCACTTGATACTTCATTTTTCAGCCTTACCACCGCGAGAACGCACATGGGGAAATAGATGCTGCCGTTTTTCTCTTGAGAGATCACGTAGCTTCGATCTATGATATTCAGAGGGATAAAGCGCTTGTTAGCTGTAGGGTTCATATTTCGTCGCATCCAATCCGCCAACACCCCAACGCAAAAAGCCCATCAATCCGCCTGCTTCGTAACGCCGCAAGCTGTGGGTCACGTATAATTCCGGGTCATATTTCAGCTTGTATCCTAGTCGGTGTGCCTGCGCCGACAGGTAATAGTCGTCAAGTTGATCGCTTGGCATCTCTGCGTAGCCATTCATTTGCTCTAACACTTCTCGCTTACACACAGTCATGCCACCTGTGAGATAGGGAAAGCCCTTCGTCCATTTGATAAGGCGCGGATATAGCTGGTTATACAGCATCTGAATCAGCCAGATATGCGGCGGTGCATTTTCAAATCGTACTGCGCCGCCAAATGCAGCCACATCAGGGTAGACGATGAGCAGTGCATGAATACGCGCCATCCAGCCTTCCGGGAAAACCTCGTCAGCATCGACATGGACAATGATGTCACCCTTGGTCTCACGCCAGCCACGCTCACGGGCGTAGACGCATCCCTGCCGCGCCTCGTGAATCAGCTTAATGTTCGGATGAACAGCCATAAGTGAGTTCACAATCTCCACCGTGCGGTCTGTTGAGTTGTTATCGACCACCAAAATTTCATGAGGCATGGGTTTCTGCGTGAGCAGCGATTCCAGGCAACGTGCGATGAGCTTTTCTTCGTTGTACGTAGGTACAAGCACACTGATTTTGTATGGACTTGCCTCACTCAGGTGGTCGGCGTAAACATTCTCGGCTGTATAGCCAAACATATATTTCCAGTAGCCACGCCAGCCGTCTTTCTTAAAACGTCGAAATGTGTGCAGCACAAGATTGTTGCGCACAAAAAGAAGCTTGTAACCGCCACTCTGGATTTTTTCAGACATGTAACGGTCTTCAAGCACATTGAAGGGTTTGTCTACATAGCCGTTAACTGCCTCCAGTACACGGCGGCGGTAAGCGCTGTTCCCACCGTTCAAAACATACTTATCGTTAAACAGCCGTCCGATACCCTGTGGCTGAAACAACTGGTCGCCCATCACTGTTACCCAGTTAGCGATGGGGTGTGCATCGTGATAGCGTACAATGCCTGTAATCGCGTCCAGTGCTGGGTCTTTGACAAACGCCTGCTCGACAATCTGTAACCATTCATGTGGAAACTGCATATCAGCGTCCGTCATCACGATAATCTCGCTCTGTGCCGCACGCCAACCCGCCTCGCGCGCATGTGCTAGTCCAACACGAGGTTCGTCCACGAGTCGAATATGATATTGCTGGTTCTG
>CALMZT010001307.1 GCA_937870805.1 uncultured Chloroflexota bacterium | reverse complement strand
GGCGGCTGCGACCCCCCTGTACTGGCTCACCGATCACCCCTAGCTCTTGCAGCAGGTCCATCATGCGTGCCGCGCGCGGGTAGCCCAAGCCCAACCGCCGTTGAATCAGCGACGCCGACGCCTCTTGTGTCTCCACCACCAGCTTGATCGCCTCTTCCAGCATCGGGTCCGTCTCCGACAGGAACTCGCGCCGCGTCAAGCCGCGTTCCCAGGGCGCGACGCTTGGCTTTTCCAGCTTGCCCGCCGTGATTTCCAGCGCGTGCCACTTGCGCCAGTGGTTGACCACCGCGCGTACCTCCTCGTCTGACACGTAGCACCCTTGAATACGGCGTGGTCCCGAAGCATCCGTCGCCAGGTACAGCATGTCGCCGCGTCCCAGCAGGTTCTCCGCCCCAATGGTGTCCAGAATGACGCGCGAGTCGATGCCTGACGCCACTGAGAACGCGATGCGCGACGGGAAGTTGGCTTTGATTAGCCCCGTAATCACGTCCACGCTTGGGCGCTGTGTCGCCACGACGAGGTGCATCCCAACAGCGCGCGCCATCTGTGCGAGGCGCGTGATCGTCTTTTCCGTTTCTTCGGGGCGCTGCATCATCAGGTCGCCGATCTCGTCAATCAGGATGACGATGTACGGCAGTTGTTCGCTCTTGCGCCGCTGCCCCAGGCGTGAATTGAAGATGTCGATGTTGCGCGCAGCATGTTCTTCCAGCAGTTTATAGCGCCGATCCATCTCGCGCGTACACCAGCGCAGCACGCCGATGATGCGTTCCAGATCCGTTTCTACTTCGCCCATCAGATGCGGCAGCCCATTGAAGCGGCTCAATTCCACCATTTTGGGGTCAAGCAGCACCAGCTTTATGGTATCCGGTGTATTGTTCAGCACCAGTGCCGTGACGATGGCGGCGATGCACACTGATTTTCCTGAACCGGTTGTGCCTGCAATCAGCAGATGCGGCATCTGTGCCAGGTCAATCGCCACAGGCGCACCCGACACGTCACGTCCCAGCGGCACGAGCAGCGGTGACTTGCTTTTGAGCGTATCCTCGTAGAAGAAGCGGCTCTCGTACACCGAGCGCAGCGCGACGACGCTTGGGTTTTTGTTTGGTACTTCGATACCAACGTAGGTGTGCCCTGGCACAGGCGCTTCAATACGCAGACGTTTTGCTGACAACGCCAGTGTGAGGTCGCCAGACAGCGAAGCGATTTTGCTCACGCGCGTGCGGGCAACCGTCGTTTCGCCGCCTTCGCCTAGTGCTTCACGGAACGGCTGAACCGCGTACTGCGTGACGGTTGGTCCGATTTTCACGTCTACTACGTCGATGTCGATGTCGAATTCGAGCAGTGTGTTTTCGATCAGGACGACGTTGCGGTTGATTTCCTGATCGTCGGGCAGGTTGACTTCAATGTCACGCAGCAGTTCCAGCGGTGGCAGTGTTGCATCACGTTTGGCGACGCGCTTGGGTTCTTTCATCCCTTCGACGGTGTAGTAGCGTTTCATACGTCCATCGGGGCGCTGTACCAGTTGTGTGCCATCTTTTTCTTTTTTGGTACGCAGCACGCCAATAGAGTTGAACTCTGAGCGCGACAGTAGTAGATCATCGCTTTCCTCAGTTTCTGCTGGCTCAACGACTGGAGGGGGTGGCGTAGGGGACGGCATTCGCTGCGATGGTGGAATGCTGCCCGGCGCAGGACGGATACGCATCAACATCGGCGTGCGTGCAGGTGGCGCAGAGGCTGGTACGACAGGTGTCGGTTCAGGCGCTCGTTTCTCTTGCGGCTTGAAGTGTGCTTGACCAAAGGCGGGCATGTATTCGCCGCTTGTTTTCAGCCAGCGTTTGACATGGGTGCGGTCTACGCCCAGCGTGATCGCAATACTCAATAGGAGCAGCGAACCGTACAGGATGATCGCTACAGTAGTTCCAAACGGCGCAGCAATCACAATGCTTACCGCCCAACCGACCCAACCGCCGCCTTCTCCTGAGCGCGCTAATGCCCGCAACTCGCTGTCTCCCGAATACAGGTGGAACAGCGCCAACACTGAGAAGAATGCGATTTCCAGCGCTAGCACGCGCCTTGTGGGGAAGTGGATGACGATGCCCGCTTTCGGCAGCAGCAGCACCACACCCAGCACCAGTATCGCTGCGGCGACGACGATACTGCCATAACCGAAGAGGCTGTATAGAGCATTCGACCACGCATTCGAGAGAGTTGCCTCTGACGAAACATTCAAAATCGCCAGGAACGACACGATACCGAACACAATCAATACGATAGCAATGATCTCGTCGCCCCATTCCGGCAAGCTGTCAAACAGCTTGTCCCAGAATTCCTGCTTGACTTGAAAACGCTCGACCTTGCTTTTATTCGCCTTGTCAGGCGTGGAGGTTGTCCGCTCAGGTGGTTTTTGCTGCGTCACAATTCCAACCCTAAAACCATCGAATCCAATATAATCACAGACCCTTATTATACCCCCTGTAACGACAATCTGCGGATTTGAAATCGCTTGTCGCCATATCGACTAGGCTGAGGGAGTGGCAGAAACGCAAAAGCCACGTCACTGATTCGGCGTGGCTTCTTAAGATGAGAACTTGATCGCACTTATTCACTCACCTTACGCAACCGTTCGCTGTGGACGCTGGCAGTTCAAAACTGCCAGCTATGGGCGTTAGAAACCGGTTCACGGGTTGGGGCTGCGATGTTTCAACCTCCAGAGGTTTATCAATT
>CALMZT010001306.1 GCA_937870805.1 uncultured Chloroflexota bacterium | reverse complement strand
AGCAGGCATTTACCGATGGCGTGGTGCTGCGTACTCACCTGCTGCGCCCGACGTGGCATTTTGTCGTGCCCGCCGACATCCGTTGGCTGCTGGCACTCACTGCGCCGCGCGTCCACGCCGCCAACGCCTATTGGTATCGTAAGCTCGAATTGGATGACGCCCTCTTTAAGCGCATCCACTCGACGCTGGCAAAAGCTCTGGAAGGCGGCAAACACTTGACGCGCACGCAGCTTGCGACGGAGCTTCAGCAGGTAGGCGTGCGTACTGATGGCGAACTGCGCCTCAGTTACATCATGATGCACGCTGAATTGGAGGGGTTGATTTGCAGCGGCGGCAGAGATGGCAAACAGTTTACCTATGCCCTGCTGGACGAGCGCGTGCCGCCTGCCAAGCCTCTTACACCGGACGAAGCCTTAGCCGAACTGACGCTGCGCTACTTTACCAGTCGTGGACCTGCCCTGCTGAAGGATTATGCGGGCTGGTCGGGGTTGACGATGACCAGCGCCAGAGCGGGACTCGAAATGGTGAAATCTCAGCTTAGTCATGAGGTGATCGACGGTGAAACGTACTGGTTTGCCGAAGCCGCGCCGCCCATCGTGCCGCCCTCACCGACAGTCTATCTGCTGCCCAATTACGATGAATACGTCAGCAGCTATAAGGATCACACGCCCATCTCCGACCCACAGTTCACCGATAAATGGGACGCGGCGCGCAACGTCGTCCTGGCGCACTACATTGTGCTTGATGGCAAAATCATCGGCACATGGCAGCGCACGCTCAAAAAACGCGAAGTCCTCATCGAAACGTCGCTCTTTAGACCCCTCACCGCCGCCGAACAGCAAGCCTTCGCTGCCGCCGCGCAGCGTTACGCCGACTACTTGGGGCTGACGTTGGTGCTGCCCTAGTACCCCGACAAGGTTAATTTGACGGGTGAACAAGGGGCTTAAGCCCCTTGTTGGAAGTAGATAACCCTCCAACTTAAGGTTGTCGATGTACTAGAGCTTATGATTGAGCTTTTCCCACTCACGAATCAGCGCCCGATAAACAGGTTCTTCCATCGGCAGCCACGCTTCGGCTTCTAAGAATGGATCACCCACGAGGCGCTGAACCACCTCTTTGGGTAAGGGTCGCCATTCGACAGTGCTGCGCACGACACGCATCGGCAGACGGTAAGCGCGGTGTGCAACGGCAGTATCGGGCGTGCTGAACACCAAGCCCTCATCCCACTCCAGGCGGTCTTCTGTCGGATTTGTGGGCACACGTTCTTCTGGCGGAAGCGGATCGGCATCGGAAAATTCCGGCTCAACCTCAGCGAAGTCTTCGGTGATTTCGATTTCCGCCACGATGGCGTCTACCGCGTAAATCAGCGCGTGCGTGCCTTCTTCCAGATCATCGCTGTATTGCAAATAGGCAGGCTCATAAAAATAGGTGGGTTCATCATCTTCCCAGCCCGCGCTTACTCTCAAAATGCCATATTCAGCCATAGATTAACCTCACAATCCTCTCTACGGCTTACTATAGCATATCAAATATTGTGACTTTGTTAGCAAAACTCCTATTGTGTGACAACCA
>CALMZT010001305.1 GCA_937870805.1 uncultured Chloroflexota bacterium | reverse complement strand
TTTGAACTATGGCGCAGAGGGTGAGCAAAATGGTGCGAATATCCCGTTTGAAGTTCCGACGGGAGGCGGCTCAGTGATCTTCAGCTTCGACTCGACAACCAATCTGCTTTCAATTGAGATTGGCGAACCGCAAGGCGAACTCTCCGCCGAAGCGCTCTATCCTCCGGTCAACCTCGCGCAGCAGAGCGCGCATTGGGTGACGCGCGATACGATTGCGTGGGATTTGCCCGCGATGCCTGAAGGCACAGCCTATCGCCTGCATTATCACCCAACAGGGCGTATTCGCTTCGACCCTAATCTGGCGTTTGGTATTGTTGGTGGGCGTTCGCTGACCCTCACCGTTGACCCCGATGGCTTGAGCGAAGACATCCTGGCGCGCTTCCCACATCTAGCAGGTTACACGGCACTGCGCATTGCGCCTGAAGATGTCGAACTTGTGCCGGATATTCTGCGCGGACAGTTCTACATCTCGGCGTCGGCAGGCAGCACGCTACTCACCGCTACAGGGCTGCAAATTCCTGGTGTATTAGACGATCTCTACACTACCGATGCGCCGCTGGGCGTGAACTGGAACAATGATTTACCGACAATCTCTGTGTGGGCACCCACCGCGCAAACCGTGCGGCTGCTGCTGTTCCCCGACTCGAACACAGCGTCCGTAGGCACGCCCATCGACATGACGCGCGACGACGCGACGGGCGTTTGGAGCGTCACTGGCGACCAAACATGGCTGTTCCAATACTATCTGTTTGAAGTCATGGTTTGGGCACCCTCGGTACAGGAAATCGTGACGAACCTTGTCACAGACCCGTACTCATTGAGCCTGTCGATGAACAGCACACGCAGCCAGATCGTTGACCTCAACAGTTCGATCATGTTTCCCATCGACTGGCAAACTGCGACCAAACCCGAACTCGCCGCGCCAGAAGACGGCAGCATCTACGAACTACAGGTGCGCGACTTCAGCATCTTCGATGAAACTGTGCCTCCTGAATATCGTGGTACATTTATGGCATTCACCGTTTTGCAATCAAATGGAATGCAGCACCTCGCGTCGCTGGCGCAAGCGGGCTTGACATACGTCCATCTGCTGCCCGTGTTCGACATCGCTACGATTAACGAGGACGCTTCGCAGCGCCAGGAACCCGATGTGGCAGCACTCAGTGCCCTACCACCCGATTCCGAAGAACAGCAAGCGATCATCAACCCCATCCGTGATCTCGATGCCTTCAACTGGGGTTACGATCCACTCCATTACACCGTGCCGGAAGGCAGTTACTCGACCAACCCTGATGGACGTACACGCATTCTCGAATTCCGCGCGGCAGTGCAAGCGCTCAATAGCATCGGCTTGCGCGTGGTGATGGATGTCGTTTACAACCACACGAATGCCTCTGGGCAAGCTGATCGCTCGGTGCTTGATCGCATCGTGCCCGGTTACTATCACCGCCTCAATGCTGATGGCGGCGTGGAAACCAGCACCTGCTGCCAGAACACCGCCACTGAGCACAATATGATGGAACGCCTGATGGTGGATTCCGTTGTGACGTGGGCGCGTGATTACCGTGTTGATGGCTTCCGTTTTGACCTCATGGGGCATCACATGCTGGACAATATGGTCGCCGTTCGTGAAGCATTGGATGCGCTCACGCTGGAAGATGATGGTGTGGACGGCAGCAGTGTTTACATTTACGGCGAAGGCTGGAACTTTGGGGAAGTTGCCGATAACGCGCGCGGCATTCAAGCCAGCCAATTGAATCTTGGCGGCACAGGTATTGGCTCGTTTAATGATCGGCTGCGTGATGGCGCACGCGGCGGTCCGTTTGAAGATCAGCGGGCACAGCATTTTCTGACAGGGCTGTACTTCACGCCCAACGGCGTTACAGAAGGCGATGA
>CALMZT010001304.1 GCA_937870805.1 uncultured Chloroflexota bacterium | reverse complement strand
AATGCGCTGCGTCCCGGCGGGCGTTTGATTGTCACTGACCCCAACGGCGAAGTAGATGAGGTACATGTGCAGACGCTCGAAAACGCAGGTTATACCCGCATCCTCGTCGGCGTCGGCGCAGAATGTCCGCTGCCTGTCGGCGTGATGATGCGCGGCGAAAAGCCTCATCTCACCGAGAACACACTTGAGCGTGTGCAAGGCGTCGCGGAAAAAGATAACGCAAGCGCTTTGCAGGACTACAAGGGGCGCTACGTACACTTGCTGGTGCGGCAGACGCCGAATAAGCCTGTGTGGGCGCTGAAGCCCGATGAGCAAGTAACATGGAATGCCGTCGCGCTGAACGGCGATGAACAGCCTGCGCTGCTGGCGTTTAGCAGTTTGCCGCGCGCGGTGGCGTTTATGCAGCCTGCGGTGCTGGCGGGACAGATCAAAGACGTGAACAAGGTCGCCAGGTTCAGCCGCGAGACAGCGCAAACGTGGTCGCTGCCTGTGCTGCTCAATCCTGATGTGTCGGCGCTGGATGGGCGCAGTGTGACGCTGATTGCTGTTGACCCCACCACAGCGGAAACAGCCGATGAATAGCGATTAGTTTAACCTCACCCCCTGTCCCCTCTCCATTTTTGAAGCGGGAGTGGTAGATGAAGACTCGCCACATGGAGAGGGGTGCAATACTCCCCAATGAAGCTGCTTCGACCTCAGAAGTCAAAATCCTGAGTGGTTGATGATTAGCGCTTCGCTTCAATTCGTGCTTTACTATGGTTCATCGCTAATGGCTAACGGCTATGTTTACCCTCGACGATCTCGACTTTTTGGCGTCGGACAAAGGCGTGCGCGTGCTGGAATGGCTGGCGCACGAGGATATTTCTGATACCCATAAGATTCGCGTGCTGACTTCGCTGCGCAAGGAACTCACGATGTCGCAAGCCGCCGCCACGCTGGAAACGGCGATTCTGCGCAAGAAAGCGGTAGATAAGTTCGGTGTTGATGCGGCGAAAATGTTTTTCACGCGCGAGGCGTTGGAGCAAGCGAGTGACCCTCAGATACGCCTGTATCGTACCATGCTCCTTTTTAACGAAAGTGAACGAACGTTTGGCACAATAATTGATGCTGGTTGCAGCATTGGTTCAGATGCGATTGCGTTTGCGCGCCGCAGCAAGGGCTATCGCGTCGTTGGACTCGATATTGACCCCGTGCGCGTCTGGATGGCAGAGATGAATGCTATAGCGCTCGGTGTAGTCAACGCTGTATTTCGCGTGGCTGATGTGCGCGAAGGTATCCCCGACGCTGATTTTGTGTTCTTTGACCCGGCGCGCCGCACAGAAGAAGGCAAGCGCGTTTTCAATGTCGAACGCTATGAGCCGCCGCTCTCCATCATCCAGCAGTGGACGCATATTTCGCGCATGGCAATCAAACTCGCGCCCGGCGTGGATTTAGAACAGCTTGCTCCCTACGGCGGCTCGGTAGAATTTATCTCCGTCGAAGGCGATTTGAAAGAAGCGGTGTTGTGGCGCGGCTTGCGCTGGCACGGTGCGCGCGCAACATTGATACGCGGCGGCATAGCACATCATCTGCAACAGCACGAGAATCGCGCCGCAGAGATTGGTGCTCCGCGCGCGTGGTTATGCGAGCCAGACCCATCGGTACTTCGAGCAGGTCTGGTGCAGGGCGTTGCCGCAAATTTAGCAGGCACGATGCTGGACGAGACGATTGCCTATTTCACGACGGCGACGAAGCCACAAGGCGAATGGGCAGTATGGGTGCGCGCGTGGAAAATCCTCGATTGGATGCCCTTCAATCTCAAGAAACTGATCTCGTATCTGCGAATGCAAGGGGTCGGGCACGTCACCATCAAAAAGCGGGGCGTGCCGATGACGCCTGACGAACTGCTGCCACGCATGAAACTCGAAGGCGACGAGTCGCGCACGCTGGTGCTGACGCGCTACAAAGGCGCGTCGATTGTGATGATCTGCGAAGACTACAATCAGTGATGGTTTTAGATGGATTTTGGGATTAGCCCCAGCCCTGTTGTACAATCAACGCCTATCCACGTAAGAGGCGATTGGCACTTTCATCTAAGCATTAACTGCTCATCGCTCACCGCTTTTCAGGAGTTTTTGAGATGCTTCCTGCATATCACAACGAACCGTTTACCGATTTTTCCAAACCCGAAAATGAAGCCGCTTTCCGTGCCGCGCTCGACAAAGTGCGCAGCGAAAGTGGACAAGTCTATCCGCTGGTCATCGGCGGTGAACAGACAACACTGCCGGATACCTTCGCTTCGATTAACCCCGCGCGCCCTGACGAAGCCTTAGCGTACTTTGCCAACGGCACTGCCGCGCACGCCGATCAAGCCGTGAAGGTGGCAAACGCAGCGTTCCAGTCGTGGCAGTTCACACCTGTCGATGAGCGTGTGCGCTACGTGCTGCGGGCTGCCGCTGCGATGCGCCGCCGTCGTCACGAGTTCAGCGCGATGATGGTGTTAGAAGCGGGCAAAAGCTGGTACGAAGCCGACCTCGACACTTCAGAAGCGATTGACTTCCTCGAATACTACGCGCGGCAAATGCTGCGGCTGCACGACGCCAGCCATCTGCTGTATCCCTACACGGGCGAACAAGTGTCACTGTTGTACATCCCGCTAGGCGTGGGCGCAGTGATTTCGCCCTGGAATTTTCCCAACGCCATCGCCATCGGCATGATTAGCGCCGCGCTGGTGGCAGGCAATACCGTCGTCTTTAAGCCTGCCGAACAAACGCCCTGGATTGGTTACAAGCTGTGCGAATTGTTCTGGCAGCAGGGTATCCCCGACGGCGTGCTGAACTACCTCACAGGACCCGGTGAAGTCGTCGGCGCGGCGATGGTCGATCATCCCGGCACGCGCTTCATCGCGTTCACAGGCTCAAAGGATGTGGGCATCCAAATCTATGAGCACGCTGCGAAAGTCCACAAGGGACAGAGATGGCTGAAGCGCTCAATCCTGGAAATGGGCGGTAAAGACCCCGTAGTGGTCGATGAAACGGCGGGTATCGAAGAAGCAGCGCAAGGTATCGTCGCAGGCGCATTCACCTATCAGGGGCAGAAATGCTCGGCAGGTTCACGCGCGATTCTGGTGAACGATCTCTATGATAATGTGACCAACCGCGTCGTGGAAATCGCCAGCAAGCTCACGGTGGGTGATCCATCGGAAGGTCCGCAGGTGTACATGGGTCCGGTGATTGACCAGGATTCGTTCAACAAGATCAATTACTACATGGAAGTGGGCACGCAGGAGGGCAAGCTGCTGCTCGGTGGTCATCCGATTGAAACGCCATCCGGTGGTTACTTTATCCCACCAACGATCTTCGGTGACGCGGCGGCGAACTCGCGTATTGCAACAGAAGAAATATTTGGTCCGGTGCTGACCATCGTGCGCTCGAATAGTTGGGAGCAAGCGCTGGATATTGCCAACAGTACGGAGTATGGCTTGACGGGCGCATTCTTCAGCAATGACCGCGCGCGTATTGAACAAGCACGCAAAACGTTTCATGTTGGCAACCTGTACTTCAACCGCAAATGCACAGGCGCGTTCGTCGGCGTGCAGCCTTTCGGTGGCTTCAACATGAGTGGCACGGACACAAAGGCGGGCGGTCCCGATTATCTGCTGCAATTTATGCAGGCGAAGACCATCAGCGAACGGCTGTAAACCGAATTTCGGCAAAAGCGGTACAGTAAAGTTATAATCTAGACAATGATGTTGTAGAGGCACAGCGTACCGTGCCTCTACATGCTATATTTATTGTAAATGGGGAGGGAGTTGGGGATGGATAATCCAGTCGGCGCGAGACGCCATGAGATTTTGACGTGGGCAGATGTGGATAAGCTCATTGATGTGCTGCTGCCGCAATTGAAAAGTGTCGGGTCATTTGACACGATGGTGATGATTACACGCGGCGGCATTATCCCCGGCGGGCTGCTGGCGGAAGCGCTGAGCATCAAAGCGGTACTGACGGCAGCAGTGGATTTTCCTGCGGACTCCGAAACAGCCGGGTTGATGGCGTGGCCCTCATTCTTGCAGTTCCCCGATACGAACCTGCTCCTCACTCGGCGCACATTGATTGTCGATGATGTCTGGGGCAGCGGGCGCACCAGCACTGCCGTGAAGGGGCGTGTAGAAGCAGCAGGCGCAAAGCCATTTACCTGTGTCATGCACTATAACCCTTATCGCTCGATGTTTACCAAAGCCGAACCCGATTTCTATGGCGCAGTGACCGATGCCTACATTGTCTACCCCTGGGAAATTGATCGTGGTATTAAAGGTATTAACCTGACTGTACCAGAGACGAATTAACAGGTACTAAACGCCCTATTCTGTCTGCAATCTTTTCTGCTATAATTATGTATAGAAATGATTTGTCGTCCGTTGTGAGATTCTTACCCAGGTAAACGATACTCTATCTGTTAGGGTATATCTCGCAAAGATATACTTTTCTTTTATTTGTAAGAGAAGAGTATATAGACGTATGTCCCACCGTTATCTGATACTCGGACTGTTGGCGGAACGCCCGATGACGGGCTATGACATCAAGAAGCATGTGAAAGCCGCGCTCGGCACCGTCACCAACGCCAGTTATGGCACACTGTACCCCGCATTACACAAATTGCAGCAAGAGGGCGCGGTGGAAGTCGAGGAAGTGCCGCAAAAAGGGCGTCCGGCGAAGAAAGTCTACCGGATCACCGAAAGCGGACAATCAGAATTGCAGGGGTGGCTGCGTCAGCCTGCCACCACCGACCAGATACGGCGTGAGTTTTTGCTCAAGGTCTATTTAGCCAAGGGCATGGAAAAACAGGATTTACTGCTGTTACTGGCAAACCGCCGCTGTGAGACGGAAGCACTGTTGAAATCGCTGCGGGAAGAAAAACAGGATCTCCATGATCCGCAGCAAGGTTGGGTCGTCGATTACGCCCTCTCTGTATGTAAAGCGGAAATGGATTGGATTAAGCGGATGGAAGCACAAGTAGGTGCTGCTTAGTGGTTTATTGTGTGAGAGTTTTACCCAAAACAAAGGAAAGGAGTGGCGCATCGACGCTGTTAGCAAAAATCCCCACGGCTAACGCAAGGCGCGTGCGCTGATTTGAAAGCATGAGCAATATCGATCAGCAGGTGGACTTCCAACAATTGCTTGAGGAGTCATATAGTCAATTGCAGCCGCGACGTGGTGAAATCCGCAACGCGATTATTCTGCAAATTGAAGATCGCGAAATTATCGTCGATCTTGGCGCAAAACAGGACGGAATCGTGCCGTCCACCGATCTGGAACGTCTCGACAAAGAGGTTCTGAACGGTTTGAAAGTTGGCGCAGAAGTACCCGTTTACATTTTGAACCCACGCGATCAGGACGACAATCTGATTGTCTCGATCAACATGGGTTTGCAGCGCTACGATTGGGAGCGCGCGCGTGACCTGCTCAAGACCGAAGATGCGGTCAAGGTCTTCGTCACAGGGCACAACAAAGGTGGCGTGCTCGTTCGCTGGAATCGTCTGGAAGGCTTTATCCCCAGTTCGCATCTGGTATCCGTCAATCTCTCTGGTGATCGCCGCGATAGCTGGAATGATGTCGAGGGCAAAGAACTCGTCGTCAAGGTCATCGAGGTCGATCAGGATCGCCGTCGTTTGATCTTCAGTGAACGCGAGGCACAGAAAGAACGCCGCGCGCAAGAGAAGGCACGTTTGCTTTCCGAACTTAAGGAAGGCGATGTCGTGAAGGGCATTGTCACCGGGCTGCGCGACTTCGGTGCGTTTGTCAATCTCGGCGGCGCGGATGGTCTCATCCACGTCAGCGAATTGGCATGGCATCGTGTCGATCATCCGCGTGATGTGCTGCGCGTCGGTGATGACATCGAAGTTTACGTGTTGAACCTTGACCGCGACTCGAACCGTATCGCCCTAAGCCGCAAGCGTTTGCTGAGTGACCCCTGGGAAGATGCGGCACAGCGTTACCACGAAGGTCAGCTCGTCGAAGGCACTGTGACCAACGTCGTGGACTTTGGTGCATTTGTGGCGCTGGATAACGGCTTGGAAGGCTTACTGCACTTGAGTGAAATGGGTAACGGTTCCCTGAAAGAGCCGCACTCCTACGTCAAGAAGGGTGATCGCCTGAGCCTGCGCATCAGCCACCTTGAGCCAGAAAAACGCCGTGTGGGCTTCACGCAGCGTTGGGGCACAGGTGAGGAAGGCGCGCCTGCCGAAGGTGAAGCGCCTGCTGAACCGACGGAAGAGCAATTGTCTGCTGAGCCTGTGGCTGAAGTGGCTGCTGAAGTTAGTCAACCAACAGAAGCTGAGCCGACTGAAGCGACAGATGCGGGCAGCGACGGCGTTTAAGGGAAGTTGTCAGTTATCAGTTGACAGTTATCAGTAAAATTCGAGCTTGAAACACTCAATTTTCTCATAACTTCAAAACGAAGATGAATAGACCGGGAGTAGATTACTGCTCCCGGTTTTTTGTTGTTATTTCTCAATAACGAAGCAAAGCTCTCCTGAATAGGCGGTTGCCGTCGTTTATTCAAAAGCCAGATGATGGTTGAGCCTGGTACGTTATTGACAAAGCCCTTCTTAACATTATAATCTCTTGCGGTCTTCAGGGGAGGGATGCGCGTTTTCCCCGATTTTTTCGGGTCTTACACGCTCCACACAACAATTGAGTATCTTTTTTGCGCGCTCGTTGTTTTATTACGGAATGAGCGAGTATAACGCTGTGTACCCTTCGCTCTAGACCGGAAACAAAAAAATTTTGACCCGTGGGGGAATGCATTTATGACAATGGCAAACTTGGATACTGTCGCCGATGGCTTGGATTTTGCGGCGCTGTTAGAGGCGTCGCTCTCTGGCGAAGGTCTGTCGCGCGGTGATAATGTCACCGGCGCTGTACTTTCGGTGGACAGTCAAGGGCTGATTATCGATGTCGGTTGGAAGCGCGATGGGATTGTTTCGCGCCGTGACATCGAACGGTTGGGGATGAACCCTGAAGATTTTAAAGTCGGCGATGATATTGATGTCATTATCATGCGCCTCGAAGACGAAGAAGGCAATTTGCTGCTGTCGGTGTCACAGGCGCGGCAGGGCGAAGATTGGAAGCACGCCGAAGCTCTGTTGAACAACGGCGAAGTCTTCGAGGGAACAGTCATTGAAGCCAACAAGGGTGGCTTGATTGTGCCGTTTGGCAATCTGCGCGGTTTTGTGCCAGCCAGCCACGTCGTCGATTTGCCGCGCGGCTTAGGTGACGATGACCGCCGCAATTACATGATGAACTTCGTCGGGCAGCAGGTGCAGGTTAAGGTCATCGAAGTGAACCGCAAGCGCCGCCGTCTGGTCTTCAGCCAACGTGATGCGATGCGTGGCAGCCGCGAAGCGCGCAAAGATGTGCTGCTGGACGAACTGAAGGAAGGCGATGTGCGTAAGGGCATCGTCAGCGGCTTGCGCGATTTCGGCGCATTCGTTGATCTCGGCGGGGCTGATGGTCTGATCCACATTTCTGAACTCGCCTGGCATCGTGTGAAGCATCCGAAAGAACTGCTGAATGTCGGCGATGAAGTAGATGTATATGTGCTGCGCCTGGACGCAGAGGGCAAGCGCATCGGCTTAAGCCTGAAGCGTTTACAAAAGAATCCCTGGGCGATTGTCGAGGAAATGTACCACGTTGGGCAGTTGGTCGAAGGCACGGTGTCGCGTGTGGCGCAGTTTGGCGCGTTTGTCAGCCTTGAACCGGGCATCGAAGCGCTGCTGCATACCAGCCAGCTTGCCGAAACGCCGACTGAAGATGCGCGTATTCTGGTCGGTGAGGGACAGAAGTTATTGATGCGTATCATCAGCATCGAAGCCGACAAGCAGCGTCTAGGCTTGAGCCTTAAGGAAGTGGGCGACGAAGAACGCACACGCTGGCAAGATAAGCATAGCGTTGAGGCTGAGAATCAAGTACAATTAGCTCAGTAAATCTAAACGGAATACAAATATTTCGTTGTGATGACATTATTGTAGGGGTAAAACGACATTTTACCTCTACTGCAACACCAAAATCCTAAACGGAAAGGAGGTGACGGGACGCATGACACAGGTTGTATTAAAACCGGGAGAATCGCAAGAATCACTGCTGCGCCGCTTTCGGAAGCGTGTGACCAACAGCGGTGTACTCAGTACCGTGCGCCGCAAACGCTGGCACATTTCTAAAAGCGAATTGCGTCGTATTGAGAAGAAGAAAGCTATTCGCCGCGCCCGCCGCCGCCAGCGCAAATCGGTCACGCACTAAACGCGCTTGCACACCAGCCGCTGCGCGGACGATTTCTGTTCAGCGGTTTATCCAATGTATTAAAGGAGTTCTATGACGAAGCAGACTGATGATAAAGTTGAAGTAGAAGGCACCGTTGTTGAAGCGCTGCCTAACACCCAGTTCCTCGTTCAACTGGAAAACGGACATCGCATCCTCGCGTATCTTTCTGGCAAAATGCGTAAATTCTATATCCGCATCCTGTTGGGTGATAAGGTGCGCGTCGAGATGAGCACTTACGATCCCTCACGCGGACGCATCATCTACCGCCACAAAGACGGCGTGCGGGGCGACGACGAAGCCGAATAACACTCAGCCGTTAGCTTTTAGCCTTCGAGCTAAAACGATATGCCGCCTCTTAAACGCGACATCTGTACCACAGCTAACTGCTTAGAATTCCACTTCTGCTTTATAGCCGAACTGAACACTGTTATCTAACCAACGCAGCCAATGCGGTACGAGCTTATAAAATATGCTGGCAGCGATTTGCGCATCGAACGACGATGGCAAGGTGAATTTGTCCTGGTAGCGTGTGAGTGCCCGCTGCCTTTCTTCGTTTTCGATGGCTGTGGCGCGCCCTTCGATCTGTAAGCCTCTAATCGACTTCCAATCCCATACTTCAGGATAGATCGTCGCTGCGACGTTGGGGCGCTCCGTGAGATTAACGCTGTGCCTGCTGCGCGGCGACGACAGCCAATAAAGATTCAACTCGTCATCAGACACATAAAACAGCGGCGCAATCGTTGGCGTGCCGTCGGCGTTGACGGTTGCCAGCGACAGGGTGGACTGTACCTTAAGGAATGAATGAATAGTTTGAAGTTCAGTAGATGATAGTGAAGGCATTCAGATATTCACCGTAGAGACATAAAGGACATAGAGAGAATTCTAATGTGTTAGCGGCTCCGTCATAAAAGTTCCTGCAAACCATATACCTAGTATGAAAAAGAGAAAGTAGCCAATGAGTGAAAAGAGAACATAGGCAATGAAATGACGAAATGAGCGGGGCTTCCGCCGGATGAGCCAAAGTATAGCAGCAGTAGGTAGCGCCAGTCCCAGTGTCGGAATGCCACAGACAAGTAACGCCGAATGGGCAGCGTCAATCAGATACATATAGGTCTCTCTCCCTCCGACGATTTATTCTTCTTCGGTTGGAGTTTTCCCACTCTTCATCCCCAACCACTCAAAATACAACTGATTCTTCACGCCGATGCGTGCTAATGCGCGCCCGACTGTAGCATTGATAATATCGTCTACTGTTTGCGGGCGTCCGTAGAAGGCGGGCACAGGGGGCATGATAATTGCGCCATTTTCGGCGGCTTGCAGCATCAGGCGCAGGTGTCCGATATGCAGCGGCGTCTCGCGCAGCAGCAGCAGCACCGGACGCCCTTCCTTCAACTGTACGTCGGCAGCACGGGTGATGAGATCCTCGTTGTAGCTGTGAGCGATGCCTGATAGCGTTTTGATGCTGCACGGCGCGATCACCATGCCCATCGTATCGAACGAGCCGCTGGCAATGCTTGCGCCGATGTTGCCCGGTGTATGCAGTACATCAGCCAGTGCTTCTACATCACGCCCAGCCAAATCCGTTTCCTGTGTGATAGTCATCTTGGCGGCTGTTGTCAGGATGAGGTGTGTTTCGATACGTTCGCTGGCTGCGAGGGCGCTGCCTTGCTTGAGCGCTTGCAGCATACGAATGCCATAGATTACGCCAGATGCGCCTGAGATGCCGATGATTAAACGTTGGGTCATTTAGTTCCTGTGTCGATGATTTGCTGTTCTGTCGCGATAATTTCCCGCAGATATGACCACGCATCTTCTAAATTGTCAAAAAATTTGAGCTTGTCGTTACTTCCCGTAAAGCGTGCTGATAATTCGACTAAACTGCGCGCTAAATGAGTTGCACCCACTAGTACAATCTGCCCACTGCGAGGATGAGTAAAACCGTGACCCGCACGGGTACGCAAGACTCCTTCCAGGATTTTGTCCATTTCGCGGACATCCAGCAGGCAGTGAACCGTATGCTTCCTGCTGTCGCGGTGGGCGCGATTTGCTTCATAAAAAGACATAACTTCTGATAAGGTCGCGGCGTCTGTGTAGGCAAAAATAATACCCACCCTTCCTCACAGATTTCCATCGTGACCATGATACACTCCTGAGTAAGCTATACTTCAGCTTGCTTATCTTCCGCAATGATTTTTCGTAGAAATGTCCACGCTTCCTCGTGCGTGTCGAAAAACTTAAAGAAATTTTTGCCCTGAATTTGTGCCATCATGCTGCCCATCACGCGCGCTAGCCTATCTGCCCCAATCACTACAACATAGCCACTGTTTGGATGCGTGAAATCGGGTGCGTGCCGTGCGCTTAAAACGCCTGCTGGGATTTTCCCCATCTTGCGGATATCGACGAGGGCGTGAATTTTGTGACTAAAATGATCACGATATGACTTATCAAGAGGATAGATGTCAAAAATTTCTTGCAGGCGCAGGGGTGCCTCAAAGACCATAAAGATGACTCGATTTTCTTCACGCAGTTCTATTGTTACAGGCATAGTACACCCTGATGGTGGTGCAACTTTTCTGATTATAATAGCATTATGGATTTGTTAAAAATCAAGTGACGAAATTGATAGAAAAGTAAATAAAAATTTACGAATTAGGTTTATTCTTGGAAACGAGGTCTAAAGCTGGCTTTATCGTCGCTGATGTAAAGAATGAACTCGCTTGCTCTTTTGCCATCAGACTGACGTACTAGTTGAAGCCCTAAACCGTTGACTTTGGCATACCAGTCATCAAATTGGTCAGTGGCAATTAAATCTTGCCCTTCGCTAAAAAGGGTACGATAGGGTTCAAAGGCAGGTGTGGGTTCAAAATAGCATGAGAACCAAAACATATCCTGCTCGTATTCAACGAGAGTTCCGATTAAGGTATTATCCTGTCGTAGTTCCCCAGTTTCCCAAATGTCCTGCTCGTTACTCATTATTTGTCGCCCCAATGCACTGCCATTGTGCCGAACATAAACGTTTTATACTGCACATTGCGGATTCCTGCTTGGCGCATGAGAGTCGCTAGTTCGTCGGGTGTCTTGAAGGCTTGCGTGGATTCGGGCAAATACTGATAGGCGCTGGCGTCGCTGCTGAGGAGTTTGCCTAACAATGGGATGATATATTTCAGGTGAATCAAAATGAACGGGCGCAGCAGATTGTGCGGCGGCGGCGAACTGTCGAGGACGACGATGCGCCCGCCGGGTTTCAGCACACGAAACTGCTCGGCAAACGTGCGCGGGATGTCGATCACGTTGCGCACGAGATAACCGCTGGTCACGGCATCGAACGTCTCATCGGGAAAGGGTAGTTGCAAAGCATCCGCGCCCGCCCAGCCAACCCGTTCGCCCATCGGCAGCTTTTGCCCGATATGCATCATAGGCAGCGCAAAGTCTGCACCCACCACTTGTGCTGATGGGGTGAATTTCAACGCCTCAAAAGCAATGTCGCCTGTGCCTGTCGCTAAGTCCAACAGCTTGCCATTCGGAGGCAGTTTCGCCTGCTGCACGACGAAGCGCCGCCACTTCATATCCTGACCCATTGTCA
>CALMZT010001303.1 GCA_937870805.1 uncultured Chloroflexota bacterium | reverse complement strand
GACGAAGCCAGCGCTGAAAACGGCGTGTTGGTGTTCCGCAAACCGGGGCGTTCATGGGTCGCGCTGGTGACATTGTTGGCAGATGACGTGCATGTGGCATTGGATGGTGACTTCTGGGGGACTCAGGTGCGCGGCGCGCAAAAAGCGCATTCCGAATTCGGCAATGGCGCAGGCGGACGCTTGCGCGCTGACGTGGAAATTCGCGCAAAGGCTGAGGTCACTTTGTGGGCAATCATCGCGGGGTCGCATGTCTCCGAAAATGCCGCTTATGCAGCATTATGGACCGCACAGCAAGATCCTGAGGCGCTGCTGCAAGCCAAAATCGACGCACGGCGCGAACTCTTGAGCCGCACGCAAGTATCAATCCCTGATCTGGCGCTGCAAGAAGCCTTCGACTGGGGCAAGCTCAATCTCGCGGATTTGCGCATGACCGTGACCGATGTGCAGGTACGTGATACCGCAGAAGGCAGCGCCTATCCTGCGCCGCTGACGACGTTTGACACGCTGACAGGTGTGGCGGCGGGCTTCCCCGATTACTACGAGTTTTTTGGCACAGATGGCGCGTATACCGTGTATGCGCTGATCGTTTCGGGACAGTGGGACACGGCAGTGTCGCATCTGCGGGCAATCCGTGACGTGTCGCGCGTGGTGAACGGCGCAACGGGCAAGGTAATCCACGAGATGACCAACGACGGCGCAGTGTATTATGGCAACAACGACGCGGCGGGCAACACCAACGAAACGTCACAGTTTACGATTGCGGTTGAACTTATGTGGCGCTGGTCGGGCGATGATGCTTTCCGCGATGAGATGTATGATTTCGTGCGCGATGGGCTGCGCTACGTAATGTCCACGCTCGACCCCGACGGCGACACCTGTCCCTCAGGGCGCGGCATGGTCGAACGTGAGGGCATGGCGGGGCAAACGCTGGATGTAGCGACGTATACGTGGCGGGCACTCAACAGCCTGGCGCGCATGGCGGAAAGCAAGGGTGACAGCCAGACATCGCACTGGGCGCAGCAAAATGCCTATGTGTTGGAGCGCACGTTTTATTCATCGTGGTGGATGCCCGACGAAAACCTGTATGCCGATTCGCTGGATAGCTGTGCCATGCCGAGTACGCAGGTGCAGCAGCTTCACTGGATTAACGCTGTGCCGCTGGAAATGGGCATCGCCCCGCTGGTGAACGCCAACGCGGTACTGGATCGTATGGAGTCACCAACGTTTACGGGCGAGAATGGCTTGTATCACACGGGCGAAGGCGGCGGACCCGATGGCAGAGGAGAGCCGCGCGTATGGACGCTGCCGAATTCGGTGATGGCGGTAGCGGAAGCCAACTACGGACGGTTGGGTGATACACAAGCGCTGTATTACATGCGCGCGATTGCTGCAAGCCTCGATCTGGAGATGCCGGGCGCGCTGCCCGAAGTGCTGCCTAGTCCTGACTACAACCCGTTTGCCGACTTCCGCGAACGGCTGATGTTTATGCAAGCGTGGTCGTCATATGGCGTGCAGTATCCAGTGATTCATCATATGTTGGGCATCAATCCTGATGCGTCGCGGAATCGTTTGTACATCGTGCCGCAGCTTCCGCCGGATTGGGATACACTGGCGGTGAACAATTTGCGTGTGGGCGATGACGTGATCGCGGTTACAGCGGCACGCGATGGCAAACGCTACACCATAACGGTAGATGCTGCGGCAGGCTGGCAGATGACGTTAGGTTACACGCTGCCTGCTGATGTGAACATTGTGTCGGTGACATTAGACGGTGTAGGGGCTGTGTATCGCGTGTGGGAGACGACGCGCGGGCGCGAGGTGCGTGTGCAGACGACGAGTGATACGCTGCATACGCTGGTGGTGGAAGTGCGTCATGGTTGACCCGCAATCCGCCGAGATGATTCGGCATATCGAAGAACGTTCGTTGAATGCGCTGCCTGCGCTGCAAACGCTCACCTATGATGGTTGGCTGCTGCGTTTCGCCCACGGTTACACGCGGCGCGCTAATTCGGTGAACCCGCTGTATGCGGGCACACTGCCACTGGATGAAAAAGTCGCTTACTGCGAAGAAGTCTATCGCGCGCAGGGGTTGAACGTCGTGTTTAAGCTGACTGACGCGGCACAGCCAGCGACTCTCGACGCTGAACTGGATAAACTCGGCTATCAATGGCAGGCGGGAACCATCGTGCAAATGCTGACGCTGACAGGCAGCAGCTTCGCCAGCGATGCCGATGTCACCGCCGATACACACTTCACGAATACGTGGTTTCAAGCCTTCGCGCAGTTGAACGGACTGCACACTGATGCTGCTTCGACGCTGAAGCAGATCCTCGCGCATATTCAACCGCGCACCTGCTTTGCCACGTTTGTACAGGATGGGCAAGCCGTCGCCACTGGAATGGCAGTGTTAGAGCGCGGCATCGTCGGATTGTTTGATATCGTGACTGATGTTGAACACCGTCGCAAAGGCTATTCGACGCGCCTGGTATCACATCTGCTGGCGTGGGCGCGCGATAACGGCGCACAGCAGGCTTATCTGCAAGTCGTGGCGGAGAATCAGCCTGCCGTGTGGATGTATAATAAGCTCGGCTTTAAAGAAACCTATCACTACTGGTATCGCGTCAAGAGCTAAAAGTTTTCAGTTGACAGTTATCAGTAAATTCCAAGCGTCGAATATCCTGCGGCGGCACACACCTCAGGAAAACGGGCGAAGTCGGCGCGATGGAGTTAAAGCGCAAGAATATCGGCAAGGGCAAAGAACGCATCGAAATTTACTTGACGGCAGATGCAGTTTAGAGGCGGGTGTAAATCGTCCACGCAAAAATGCCCCCTCCCCTATCGACTCTCCCGCGTCTCAATGGCAAAAATTTTGAGCGTAAAAGTTGGGGGGTTGGGAAAAACGGTTGTATGGAAGGGAAGTTGGGATAAATTTTTATCCCAAATCATTTAATAGTTTGCCTTTAAAAGTGATGGCTTGGCAGTCTAAAAAAGTCGAAGAGATAGGTTTATTTGAGTTTTTTCAAGCATTCGATTGGGACGCACTGGTCTTAGAATGGCGTGTGATCTTCTGCTATTCTGATGCGTAAAGTGTAATGAAGGGGAATGTTTCATGCGTGAAATTGGCAAAATTAAACTGCTGCAAATCCAGACGGGCAAACTGAAAATCGGTCAGCGCCCACTCAGTCATTATGACCCCGCGCACATCCTCGTGGTCGAACGGCTGCTGCTGTCTCCAGAAGGCGCGATTGGCGTCACAGCCGCCGCCGAAAAGATCGTGGATATTCACAACGCCCGCCATCCCGAAACGCGCAACAATGTCAATAACCCGATCACGATTGGCTTCACCACGCACTATGCCATCATGCGCGAGAAATATGGCGCACATCTCACCGATGGTATCGCAGGGGAAAATATCATCATCGAAACCGATCAGTCATTTGTGTGGGATGATCTGGTGAAAGGCGTCGCTATTCAAAATGCTGCTGGGACGACACATCCGTTCCGTCTGCTGAAAATCGCTGAACCGTGCTATGAATTTTCGCACTTTGCGGCAGGCAAAAACGCCACTAATGGCGACCCTCTACGCGGCGTGGAACTGAAAACGACGCTGCAATTTCTGGATGGTGGGATACGCGGTTTCCACATTTCGCCGATCAATGATCGTGAGCCTGTGAACGTGGCGACAGGCGATAGCGTATTTGTGATGGATTAATTGCTGATGATCGGCGCTTGCCGCAAATACGTGTTATCCGTTAACTGCTTCAGCATAAAATCCGCCAGATCAGCGCGTGAAATCTTCAGGCTGGGACCCACCTTGAGATTGCCCACCTGATAGCTGCCAGTGGCGGGTTCATCGGTGAGGCGCGGCAGGCGCACCGCCACCCAATCCAGCGGGCTGTTGAATAAAAGCGCTAACTGCTGCTCTCGATCCAGATATACATCTCTGGCAAGCAGTTTGATCAGTGCGTCAACCACTTTTGCTACGCCGCTGCGTTGTTCTCCCGGCACCGCAATACCCCCAACTGAGGTAATGACCAGCCGCCGGACGCCATGTTTAGTCAGCGCATTGAGAATGTTTTGCGTCGCTTGCGTGGTCATGTTTTTGGGAGCGCCACGCTTTGGTCCTAAAAAGCTGATGACGGCTTCGCTGCCCTGTACTGCTGCATCTACCTGTGCAGCGTTCAATGCATCGCCTTCAATGATGTTCAGCCGCGCATGGGGCAGCGCCAATTTGGAACGATCACGTACAAAGGCTGTCAATTCGTGACCTTGTTCCAGCGCTTTTTCGACGAGCACACGCCCACTGGGAGACGATGCGCCAAATACTGTGATTTTCATTCGTTACTCCTGATTATGTAGACCGGTTGCTATAATCGACTCAAAAAAAATTTATTGATTTACACGCACAAACGGTTCAGTTCCTTTTATGTGCATTATCAGCAGCTCAGTCTGCCAAAAGCTGCTTAAGCTCCTGGGCGACGATGCGCAAAGGCTCGCCGCTGTGCTGCGTGCGGCTCAGGATGATCGCGCCTTCGACACATGAAAGGATGAACACCGCTAACTGCTGCGCGCGCATTTGCTGTATACCACTTGCCAGCAGTTTATGCTCAAATGCAGATTGCAGCAGCCCATACGCTTCACGGCAAGCGAGATTCAACAATTCGTTCGTGGTTGCGGTTTCCATCGCCACGATCATCAGCGGACCGCCTGCTTTTGCTCCCGATGCCTCGACGCCATCCGCAATTTTCTCGATGAAGGTCGATACCGCTTCGCTCACGTCGTCACTGGTGGATAGATTCAGGCGAATGCGCTCGGCGACGAGTTTGCTTACATGCTCGATTGCTTCGGCGGCGAGTTCTTCCTTACCATTCGGGAAATAGTAGTAGAGTGAGCCTTTGGGCGTCCCACTCTCCTTGATGATCTGGTTCAGACCTGTTGCGTGATAACCCTGGGTTTCAAGCAGCGTACACATCACTTCAATGATCTGGTCGCGCGCTGCCGCCATCTATTCCTCCCTCAATCATGAATTATAGCGACTGGTCTACATAAATCAAGAGTTCAGGATACGAACTAAACGGCTGACGCGCTCACGGTCTACAACGCCATTCATGCGCGCGGCGCTACCTACGTGATATTCCTGTGCCTGCGTGATCTGTGCAAGTCTCGGCAGATTTTCCAGCGTGATGCCGCCCGCGCACACAAAACTGAAATTCCCGCTGTAGGCTTGCACCCAATTGCTCATCGTCTGGCGTCCGTCCCAAATAGCATAAGCGCCGCCGGAACACAGGACGCGCTCCGCCGTGCCCCTGAGCGCAAGCAGCGCTGTTTCGGGGTCGTTCGTTTCGTCCAGCGCACGGTGAAACGTCAAGCGTCCCGCGATGCGCGACACCTGCTGCACGAGGCGCAAATTCACTTCGCCTTCCCGCGTCAACGCACCAAAGACGACGCTGGTAACGCCGATGGAGGTCATCTCTTCCGTTTGCCTGAGAATGGTTTCGGCTTCCTGGGGGGAGTAAACAAAACCGGCGGCATGTGGGCGCACCATGACGTGCATATCAATGTTGACCGTATCACGGATCGCACGCACGAGATTCAATCGTGGCGTCAAACCGCCGACGGATAAATTTTCGATGATCTCAAGGCTGGATGCGCCACCTGCCTGTGCTTCGATGGCGTCGTGCAGCGTTGTTGCAATCACTTCGAGCCGATACATGAGGCGTCCTCACGTTGAATCTGCCGCGCAATAGTCCTATGAGGAATGACTCTACTGTAATATGAAAAGGCTTGAGAATCAAACAAGGGGGTTAACCCCCTTGTTCACAAATGTCGTTTTTTCTAGTACGGCGACTGTTCGTCACGTTCGATGTCTTCGTCCATTTCGATGGGCATACGCTTTGGTGGGCGCACTTCCATGTAATCTGTCTCAGCATCCTGGTGACGCTCAAAGACCAACTGTCCATTCACCTCGTCAATCAACACCATATCGCCGGGATGGAAATCACCCTTCAGCAGTTGGATGCTCAGCGGGTTCTCTACGAAGCGCTGCAAGCTGCGGCGCAGCGGACGCGCGCCAAACTGTTGATCGTAGCCCTTACGTGCCAGCCAGTTGCGGGCGGGTTCAGTGAGGTGTACGGTAATGCCTGCCTCGCGCAGACGATCCGCGATGCCGCGCATTTGCAGATCGACAATCTTTTCCACATCCGTCAGTGCCAGCGGCTCGAAGATGATGATCTCATCAATGCGGTTCAGGAACTCAGGACGGAAGGTGTCGCGCATCGCCTTTTCGATCTTCTGATGATCGGCAACGGCTTGCTCATCGTCCGCGCGCACGAAGCCCAGCGCACCGCCACGACGCGCGAACTCGGTGCCGAGATTGCTTGTCATGATAATCACGGTGTTGCGGAAGTCCACTGTGCGTCCCTGTCCATCGGTCAAGCGACCATCTTCGAGGATTTGCAGCAGTGCGTTCCACACGTCAGGATGCGCCTTTTCAATCTCGTCAAACAGGATGACGCGATACGGGCGGCGGCGTACCTGTTCGGTGAGCTGCCCGCCTTCTTCGTAGCCAATATAACCGGGCGGCGCACCAAACAAACGGCTGACAGTGTGTTGTTCGCGGTATTCGCTCATGTCCACGCGAATGAGCGCCTCTTCGTCGTCAAACATGTATTCTGCCAGCGCCTTCGCCAGTTCCGTCTTGCCGACGCCGCTGCTACCCAAAAAGATGAACGAGCCGATGGGACGCTTCGGGTCTTTGAGACCGCTCCGTGCGCGGCGAATGGCATCCGACAGCGCGGAGACCGCTTTGCTTTGCCCAATCACGCGACCTTGCAGCACTTCTTCCATGCGCAGCAGTTTTTCGCTCTCGCTTTCGAGCATCTGATTGACCGGAATGCCTGTCCATTGCGCGACCACGGTTGCGATGTCGTCGGCATCCACCACTTCGTCTAATGCGCCCGCATCCTGCCATGCAATACGTTCGCGTTCAAATTCTTCTTCCAAACGCAGACGTTCGACTTTGTATTCGGCAGCGCGTTCGTACTCACGCGCCAAGCCTGCCGCTTCTTCTTCCGACATCAGGCGGCTCACGGCGTCCTTCATTTCCTTTAGACGCGGCGGCAGCGAATACAGCGCCACACGCAGTTTCGCGGCAGCTTCGTCCAACAGGTCAATCGCCTTGTCTGGCAAACGGCGTCCGGTGACATAGCGCGAAGAGAGACGCGCCGCGGCTTCAATCGCCTCGTCGGAAATGGTGACTTTGTGATGCGCTTCGTAGCGATCACGCAAGCCGTACAGCATTTCAATCGTCGTCTCCAGGTCCGGTTCTTCCACGAACACGGGCGCGAAACGGCGGTCAAGCGCGCTGTCTTTTTCGATGTGCTGGCGGTATTCGTCCAGCGTCGTCGCGCCGATGCATTGCAGTTCGCCGCGTGCCAAAGCCGGCTTCATCATGTTGCCTGCGTCCAGCGCGCCTTGTGCTGCGCCCGCGCCGACCACCTGATGCACTTCGTCGATGAACAGGATGATTTCACCCTGCGAACGCTGCACTTCGTCAATCGTCGCCTTCAGGCGTTCTTCAAATTCGCCGCGAAAACGGCTGCCCGCCAACATGCCGCTGAGGTCAAGGCTGATGACACGCTTGCCGATCAAAAGCTCCGGCACATCGCCCGACGCAATCTTTTGCGCCAAGCCTTCGACAATCGCGGTCTTACCCACACCTGCCTCGCCGATGAGCACCGGGTTGTTCTTGGTGCGGCGGCTGAGGACTTGAATCACGCGCAGGATTTCGGCGTCGCGCCCGATCACGGGGTCGAGTTTGCCTTCGAGTGCCATGCGCGTCAGGTCGCGGCTGTATTTTTCCAGCGTGCGGTAGCGGCTTTCGGCTTGCGGGTCGGTGACACGCTGCCCGCCGCGAATGTCTTTGATAATGTCGAACACACGATCACGGATCACACCATTGTCCGACAACAATTTAGAAACAGCAGTGTTGCGCTCCGCTAGAATCGCCAACAGGATGTGTTCTGTGCTTATGAACTCATCTCGTAGTCGATTTGCCTCTTCGTTGGCGAGATCAATCACACGCTTTACACGCGGCGTGATGAACACCTGTCCGGTGCCGCCACCGTAGATCGCAGCTTTGGGGCTGGCGCGTAGAATCTCGTCCAAGCGCGCGCGCATGACGCTAACGTCAACGTTCAGGCGTTCCAGAATCAGAGGTACAACACCATCGTTTTGTTCGAGCAGGGCAAGGAACAAATGTTCTACATCGACCTGATTGTGTTGGAATCTTTGAAGAATCTCATAGGCGCGGGCAGCAGCATCCTGCGCACGCTCGGTAAAACGCTCGAAACGTATCATAGTAAACCTCTTACACCTTTATTGGTGGGTTTGTTAGAAGTTACGCGGTTAGGGGTTTCAACCAAAGACCAGATTCTTTGTAACACAGATAACGGCGTAAGTCCTAATGGATTCCATTGTAGCGCAGATTGGTATTTGGGATATGAAATTGAGTAGAACAAAATGCCAACCTTCAAAAGGGACGCAACCCCCTGCGCCCCTAGCAATGCTCACTATACTATGCAAACGTAAAAAGTATGTTTGAGTTACATTAGCGTAGTACAAGTATTACTTGTTTTCGATTTCCAAGGCATGTTGTACATAATCACGCATCCATTCAAGCATGTTCGAGGGGTGCCACTCAGTAAACACATCTTTCTTGTTCTTCTTGGAGTTGCATGAAACACATGCAAGCACAATATTGTGTGGATAACTGGATCCTCCAAGATCGATAGCTTTAATATGATCTACTGTGAAAATGATTTTTCTGTGCGCTTTTTTATAGATGAGACGATTGACCATCTCACAGCCGCACCAACAGCAATGTCCTTGTTGTAGAAGATATAGATATGCCAAATCGTCTACTGTAAATTTACCACCGCCACCTTTCTTTTTAGCTTGCCGCGCCGCCTTGTAAATTCCTCGTTTTTCTGGATGTTCCTGTTCCCAACGACGTACCGCTGCCCGTATCTTGTCTGGATTCGCTTGTCGATATTTTCTCTCACTCTCACGCATTTTTTCTGGATTGTCGAGTTGCCATTGTCGTGCTTTGTCCATATTCCTCGCCTTGTATCGGCGTCCTGTTGCACGACGACGTTCAGCGTAATCTTGATCTTCCGCCATTCGCCACCTATGTTCTTTGTCATGGCAACTTTTACACTCTGCTGCTAAGCCATATTTTCCGTGTTTAGAAGGTACAAAATATTTCACAGTTGCAGAAAGCTCCTCATGGCAAGTAGTGCAAACCTTCATTTCGCCATTGTAAACCTTCAGCGTATTGTCCATCGCTGCTTGCCGATTCTTCGCACAGCTTTTGCACATCTCTGATATACCATATTGACCAGATTTCTTCTTATGAAAATATTCTGTGGTTGCAGGGAATTCGAGATGACAATGACTGCAAATCTTCATTTCACCGTTGTAGACCTTTAACGTTTTATCCAGTTCCCGTGTTCGTTTTGAGTGACACGATTTGCAGATTGCCAGCACCCCATACTTCCCCTTAGCGCTGGCATAAAAATATTCTGTGGTTGCGGGAAACTCCAGCTTACAAGCAGTACACTGTTTCATGTGTGTTATACTGTCCATGACTACGCTCCGTAGTTAATCTCTGCCCCGCACTGTTTATTTCAGTGTGGGGCTGTTTATTACCGATTGCAAGAGCATAACTCAAGGGGCATTGTCGTGCAAAAAATTGTTCAGCTTATGCGCTGTTTGATAATCCAGGACGTAATGTCTACTGAAGGAGATTTTTATGTCTTTAGAAGTTACGCAGTTGAGGTCAAATTCTGCGTCGTTCATAGGGGCAAACCAACGTGTTCGCCCGTCAACTGCGTAAGTCCTATCTTTTGAAGCAAAATTTTGCGTAAAGGCTTATATTACATTTATTCCCTACAAAATACAAAATTGAAATTGTGCATTTTAGGTTTTAGATGTATAGTTGTCATAAGGAAACTTATAGTTGAGGAGTATGACATGAGTCGGGTAGTTTTTATCCATGCACATGGCGAAGGTAAGTCGACAAGAGAAGTACAGATTAGAGACGGAAAAGTTAGCAAAAGAGACGTAAAGGACGCTATTAATAGTCTCTTTAACAGCTATGATAAAAAAGTTCGTAACAATCAAAGTGCCGAACGTGCTCGTGATAAGTTAATCCGCTTTGTTGATAATGCAGGAACAATTTCCGGGAAGGGTATGGGTCAAAACACCTATTCTTCGGAATCATTCAATGACAGTGATCTGAGGGGCTACCATATGGATATCGAATTCGATACAGAAGTAACCTTTAGTTAGAATAGATGCTTCGGACAAAATTTGCATTAAAGAGTCCCTACAACTAACAAAAAGTAGCAAGGGTTAAATTCGCCAATTCCTAAGGATAGTTAATACATTTAGCTATCATATAGTATCCCTTGCTATTAGTTTTGCCCGAAGCTTTAATTACAATAGAAGTTGTGCAGTTGAGTTCAAATTACCACCGCGCTCGTAGAGGCGCACCAACGTGTGCGCCCATCAACTGTGTAAGTCCTAGTCTTTTTAAGTGTCCTCGGTATCTCGGTGGTTCAATCTCTCTTCCTATTTTTTCTTGGCGACCTTGGCGCCTTTGCGGTTAAAAATTGTATTTTCAAACAGTTTATTCAGACAAAATTGATGAATGTCATATTTTCTTTATTCTTAAATAGTGAAATAGTGTGTAAGATTGCACTGTTAATTGATGTAAAGTTGAGAATATATACAAGTGGACAATAGCACTCACACATTATCAACTCAGCCGAATGAACACGAACTCATCATGCAGGCGCGGAAGTTAGTAGAAGCAGAGCGTGAAGTAGAAGCGCTCAAGGTGGTACAACAGGTTCTCAAAATCAACCCTGATAACTTCAAGGCACTTTTACTCTACGGGCAGTTATCCCCGAATTCGGAACGCGCGATTAAAGCGCTTAAGAAAGTCCTCACCGTCGACCCTCGTAATGCTGAGGCTCGTATTCAACTGAGGATACTTCAGCGCGAAGCAGCAGGTCGTGTACCCGAAAAGCCTAAAATCGACGTGTTTAGTCAGCTTGCAAACGACGATACGGTAAAGCGGCAAGACGAACTGCTCACGTTGCAGCAGCCTATCAACAACACGGAAGGCGCGGTTGCTGAAACACGAGAACGGCACGGCATTCTCGACTGGTTTAAGATGCGTGTCTTAAGGCATCACGCAGCTGATTAACTTCCTCTGACAGCCCCATTAAACACTGCGACTATCAAAATTCAGATTGTAGGGGACGACGTGCAAACGGAGTTTGCCTGTGTCGTCCCACACTGATAAAAACTAACCAAACACCAACAGTTCTCACCCCGGCATTTTCCGTACTCAACGGCTGCCTATGCGGGTAAAAAAAGCGCCACGCTTACGCTCATCTTTCCCCACCTGAACACTTCTCCTGAGTGATATTTGCCACTCCATTGGCAGTAAACCGAACTCAACAGGTTCCATGGAACGTCAGGTGAGCGTATTTGTCTTTTCCAACCACAAGGCGCAGTTAGTGGAGCAGCGTTGAGGCAGGCGGTATACTACACCCTATCCTGATGTAGATAACGAGGGCTTCAACACATGGCACTACGTAAACTCGGCAGCACCGATTTGGAAATCAGCGCCATCGGTTTTGGCGCATGGGCAGTTGGCGGCAGCGGTTGGAAAGCCTCATGGGGTCATCAGAACGATGATGACTCTATTGCCGCCATTCAGCGCGCGGCTGAGGCAGGCATGAACTGGATTGATACGGCGGCGGTTTATGGCATTGGACACTCTGAAGAAGTCGTCGGGC
>CALMZT010001302.1 GCA_937870805.1 uncultured Chloroflexota bacterium | reverse complement strand
AATTACTGCGACGCTGCAATCCACAGTCAATCGCTGATGATCCTATCCGTGCGCTGCGTGCGGTGCGACAAAGTGTGCAGCTAGGACTGCGGATTGAACCTGCCACGCTGCACGATATTCGAGCCAACGCCGCTGCTTTGTCTAACATCTCACCGGAACGTGTACGTGATGAGCTGTTCAATCTGCTGTCGCTGGCAAAGCCCGCTTCCGCCATGCGTATTGTAGATGCTGCGGGATTACTGCCGTACATTATGCCCGGCTACACAGGTCTGACAACACTACGGTCTCATGATGCTGACGCATGGACACGCAGAGTAACGATGATTGAGCGTGTCGCTGATGTATTGACCGTGATTGGACCGGGACGCTCGGACAACACTACAGCCTCATTTGGGCTGGGCATGATTGCTATCCAACTAGCGCCCTACCGTTCGCGCTTGCTCGAACATGTTGAAACTACATGGGCAAACGAACGTCCACATCGCGCGCTTTTGATTTTAGCGGCACTATTGCAGGAGTTAACTGGCATTGAAGAGGCGGCTGAAGCACTGCGATTGAGTAATCAGGAGAGCCAACGACTTGCCATTATCGCAAAGGGTTCGCTACCCTCTGAGGAACTCCTACCTTTAGTCATTCACCGTTTCTGGCGCAAGACAGGCGCAGCAGGCATCGACCTGTGCTTGTTAACATTGGCACAGCATCTCGCCGATGTCGGGGCAGAGTTTGACCAAGCCAAATGGCTTCTCATGATTGAGCGTGTGCGGGTTTTGCTTGAAGCCTACTATGAGCGCTATACACAATTGATCGAGCCACCTGTATTGATCAACGGAGCGCAACTGATGAAAGCGCTCAACCTCAAGCCGGGACCTATCGTTGGCAAACTGCTTGAGGCAATTCGTGAGGCACAAGTGACGGGCGAAGTGCGCTCTGCTGAAGACGCGCTCGCATTGGCGCGCACACACCTCGCTTAGGAATATGACGCAAGTTCTTGAAGACGCAGGCGCGCGTCGTCTTCTGGCACTTCAAAGTGCATACTCATCATCGTCTGGTTGCGCGCGACGTTGCTCAACGCCATCACCATCGCAGCAGGCATCAGCAGCATTCGCGCGAAAATCCTGAGCAGTTCTTCATCTTTCAGCATCGTAGGTAACTCGCGCTCTTTTCCCCATGCGCTCACTGCCGCGTGTCGTGCCAGCAAACGCGCCAACGACATACGCGGGGAAAACTGGCTTCTCATCGAAAGGAAGGTCCCGGAGAGTTGAGTCGGGTCAACCTGTTCCCACATCTCAGGCATCGGATTTTGCAGCATCGTTTCTACGGGAACGGGAGGGTTGGTAATCTCAAATGCCGTCATTAATTCCGCGACGTAAGTCTCCAATCTGCGCAAATCAGCCTGTCTTGATTCACTCATGAAGTTGACTCCTCATCCTGTTGATTGCCAGATGCCTGATAAAAGAGCAGCAGAGTCTTGCCATATTTACGACGATCATATTCCAGCAAGCGCTGCGTATTCGTTGGTTGAAGCTCAGAAGGGTCAATCTGTACAATGACGATGGTATCTTCTAGCAACCATCGGGAATTCGCGTCCAGAAGCTCCAGTGTTCGTATCCACAGCCCTTTGTACTGTGGAGGAGCCACATAAATATAGTCGAACTGTTCCGGCGGCGGCTGCCCCAATAGTGTAAAAACGTCCGCGCGTCGCACGACTGCGCGATCTGCCAACCGCGTCGTTTTGAGATTCGCCTCAATCGTTTGCACGGCGATCTTTTCCGTCTCAACGAAGTAGGCTTTCTGTGCGCCACGACTCAGCGCTTCGATCCCGACGCTGCCTGTTCCAGCAAACAAATCAAGGAAAACACTATCGACAATATCCTGCCCGATGATATTAAACAGTGATTCTTTCACCCTGTCCATAATCGGACGGGTTGTATCTCCGGGCACTAATTTTAGTTGGCGCCCTTTTGCGCTTCCGGCAATCACGCGAATCGACATTACAGACTCTCAACACTTTGGCGAACAGCACGTAAATTCGACAGTGGAGTGGTGATTAACGACACGCAGCCCGTGGATAAAATGAAGCGCCGTCCATTCGTTTTGATAACCGCTTCACGAATGGCATCCCGCAGCGCCGCAGGTGAACTC
>CALMZT010001301.1 GCA_937870805.1 uncultured Chloroflexota bacterium | reverse complement strand
AAAATTTTTGTTTTTTTAATCTGTTTTTGTTTGAATGTTCAATTATTTTGAAGGAATTTGTTGATGTTTGAGAAGCTTCCCAAGACGGGTAAAGAAACGCTCGACTGGACGTGGGCGCAGTATGAACCTTATGTACAGGAACTGCTGTCGCGCGAACTCAACGCGGGCAATATCAATCCATGGATGAAGGATTGGACGCGCGTCTACGAACTGCTTGGCGATGTGTATAACCGACTGTATGTGCAGCACACGCTGAATACGACTGACGAAGAGATCGAAAAGCGCTATCTGGGCTTTGTCGAGCATGTGAATCCGCCTGCGCAGATCGCTGAACAAAAGCTGAAGGAAAAACTGCTGGCAAGCGGCTTAGAGCCTGAAGGCTTTGAACTGCCGCTGAAACGGATGCGCGTGGCTGCCGACATCTTCCGCGAGAAAAACGTCGCGCTGCAAGTTGAGGAAACCAAGCTGGCGACGGAATACGACAAAATCATCGGCGCGCAAACGGTGATGTGGGATGGCAAGGAAATCACCGTCGAGCAGCTTTTGCCCTACTTCCAATCTGTTGACCGCAGCGTGCGCGAAAAAGCGTGGCGGCTGCGCATGGAACGCAAGCTGCAAGATCGCCAGGCGTTGAATGATCTGTGGGTCAAGTTCCTTGAGGTGCGCCTGAAGATGGCGGAGAACGCCGACGAACCTGATTTCCGCGCGCTGCGCTGGAAGCAGTTCAGCCGCTTCGACTATTTGCCCGAAGACTGTGAAGAATTCCATAACACGATTGAAGAAGTGGTCGTACCTGCGGTGCAGCGGATGAATGAGCGACGCCGCCAACAGTTGAAGTTTGATAAGCTGCGCCCCTGGGATTTTGGCAACGATGCGCTGGGACGCGAACCGCTGCGCCCGTTTGAAAACGCCAGTGATTTAGATGCCAAGTGCGAGGCGATTTTCAACCATGTTGATCCCAAGCTAGGAGATTACTTCGCGCACATGCGGCGCAATGATCTGCTGGATTTGCCGAACCGCAAAGGCAAAGCGCCCGGCGGCTACTGCACGGCATATCCTGCGGAGCGCGTGCCGTTCATCTTTATGAACGCTGTGGGCATCCACGATGATGTGCAAACGCTGCTGCACGAGGCAGGACACGCCTTCCATGTGTACGAGACGGCACACCTGCCCTACTATCAACAGGGGGAATACGGCGCGGAAGTCGCAGAGGTGGCGTCGATGTCGATGGAACTGCTGGCTGCGCCGTATCTGACGAAGGACAAAGGTGGATTTTACACGACGCAGGAAGCCGCGCGCGCACGCATCGAACATCTCGAAAACGCACTGGTGTTCTGGCCGTATATGGCGGTGGTCGATGCGTTCCAGCATTGGGTGTATACGCATCCCAACGAAGCGGCTGACCCCGCGAACTGCGACAAGAAGTGGGGCGAGTTGTGGTCGCGCTTCAAGCCGGGCGTCGATTGGAGTGGGCTGGAAGACATCCGTATCACGGGCTGGCAGCGCAAACTGCACATCTTCCAGGTGCCGTTCTACTATGTCGATTACGGGCTGGCGCAGTTGGGTGCGGCACAGGTGTGGGCGAACTCCATGCGCGATCAGGCGGGCGCGGTGGCAGCGTATCGTAAGGCGCTGGCGCTGGGCGGAACGGTGTCGATTCCGCAGTTCTTCAACGCGGCGGATGCTGAATTCAAGTTCGACTCAGGGACGATGCGCGGTATTGTGGATTTGATCGAGGAACAGGTTAACGAACTCGAACAGGTTTAAGCAATGAGCAATGAGCAATGAGTAATGAGTAATGAGTAATGAGTAATGAGTAATGAGTAATGAGTAATGAGCAATGAGCAATGAGCAATGAGTAATGAGTAATGAGCAATGAGTAATGAGCAATGAGTAATGAGTAATGAGTAATGAGCAATGAGCAGTTAGCAAAGACGAGGGCGCACACGTTGGTGCGCCCCTACTGAAATAAAAACTGCTCTGGTGTAAACATCGCACCAGAGCAGTTTCTCATTGCTAATCGCTCACTACGCTTGTGGTTCTGCTTCGGCGAGTGCCGACTGGAGCAGCGCTCGCGCCGACCACATCATGAGATCCTTCGCTTTTTCGCGCGACAGACCGGCAATGTCAGTCAGCCAGACGAGCGCCTCGATTCCAGCGGCTGCCCTGATGGCGTAGACAAGGCGTTCAACAGCCTGTTCGGACAGCTGCCCGCGCAGTGGCTCAAGGGCTTCCTTCAGCCAGGTGATCACTCGCCCCTGGCGCAAGAGCAGCTGCTCACGGTGCGTCCCGTGGGGGTCGAGAGACAAGCGCAACGCAGCGCGGAGTGCTGCCTCGTTATCGATTGTAATGCGTAGATACTCACCCACAACCGCATCCAGACGCGCTTCCACAGAGTCTGGTGAATGCTCCCCAAGCAGTGATCGCAGCTCGATCTCTGGATATACCGCGACCAACAGATCGTGCTGGTTTGTGAAGTAACGATAGGCAGTCGTGCGTGAGATCGATGCTGCGTCCGCAGCCTCCTCGACGGTTGGTGTGACCCCGCTAACAATCAGTGCGCGGGCGGCGTCGATCAGTGCTGTGCGCGTCCGCAGCTTCTGCGCTGTGCGACCAGTCGACTCATATGGCTGTGATCCACTCATGATTCCTCCGATGGTTGCGAGATGGGATTGACATATCCATAAAGGTTATTATATCATGGGATTTAGGTGTCCATAATGATACCATGATACTCATAAGGAGATAGGTTATGAGCAGTGCAATGCCAGTGATTACCACGCAGAACGCAGGCGAAAACCTTTGGTTTGGGGGCGGACTCCTCACTTTTAAGGTGACGAGTGAGCAATCGGGCGGAGAACTCTGTGTGTTCGAGCACGCCGCAAGCCGGGGCAAGCGGACTCCGCTGCATCTCCATGCCGATAGTGATGAGACCTTCTATTTGTTTGAGGGCGAAGTGCTGCTCCACATCGACGGTGTTGAGCACACGGCTGTGCCCGGTACGATTGTGTCGATTCCGAGAGGCATTCCACATGCGTTTCTCGTCATCTCCGAGCTAGCACGATCTCTGTGGTTCGTCACACCCGGACAACCGATGGAGGCGTTTTACCGCCAGGCAGGAGATGCAGCGGCGAGTCGGACGCTTCCCAGGGCGGAAATCGACATTGAGCGCCTCCGTGCAGTGGGCGAGGGAACGGGTGCCATGAAGCTGCTCGGTCCGCCGCCGTTCCCGGCAGCTGTGCTCGCCCAGGAAGATCGAGCCGGTCTGAAGTAAAACAAATCGGGATAAGCCATGCCTTTCAACAAGAGGGTAATTAAACTCTTAACTGATGTTACGCAGGTGTAGCTCGAACAAGGGGTTTAAACCCTTTGTTCACAGGTTCAGGGTGCGTAACGTCAGCTCTTAATTACCAAACCAGCCCTGAAAGGCATAAAGATGAGTTTACTGGAACGGGTCTGCCATAGCGATGATTTTTGCCAGGCATATGTGACAGACCAGGAACAGCAGTCACACTTTTATCCGGAACTGAAGTTGAAACAAAAAACTGCTCTGGTGTAAACATCTCACCAGAGCAGTTTCTAATCACGAATTGCTAACGACTAGCAGCTAATCGTTGTTAGGCTTGTGGCTCTGCTTCGGCGGGCTGTTCGTCTTCGGCGGGTTCAAGCAGCAGTTCGTTCTCCGGGTTCGTGGTCAGGCGAACCATGCTGCCCAAACGGAATTTGCCGGAGAGAATGCCATCCGACAGATTATCTTCCACCTCGTTCTGGATGAGGCGGCGCAGCGGACGGGCGCCGTATTCGGGATCATAACCCTTATCGGCAATCCAGCCGCGCGCTTCATCGGTCACTTCCAGCGTAATCGCGTGTTCAATCAAGCGCTCACGCACTTTGTTGAATTCCAGTTCCACGATCTGCTTGATTTCCTCACGAGTCAGCGAACGGAAGACGACCATCGCGTCAACACGGTTAAGGAACTCAGGGCGGAAGGCGCGGCGAAGCTGTTCCGTGACGTTCTTCTTCATCTCTTCGTATTCTTGTCTTTCGGACAGTTCTTCGCTGCGTGGGATATTAAAGCCCAACTGTGTGCCGCGCTTGATGGTATCTGCGCCGACGTTGCTGGTCATGACGATGATCGAATTGCGGAAGTCTACGCGGCGTCCACGCGCGTCCGTCAGCGTGCCTTCTTCCATCACCTGCAAAAGCATGTTGAAGGCGTCGGGATGCGCTTTTTCCACTTCGTCAAACACAACGATGCTGTAGGGACGACGGCGAATGGCTTCGGTGAGCTGTCCGGCATCTTCGTAGCCGACGTAACCGGGAGGCGCGCCGACCAGACGCGCAACGCTGTGACGCTCCATGAATTCGCTCATGTCAAGCTGTACCAGCGCGTCTTCGCTGCCGAACAGGAATTCCGCCAGCGCTTTCGTCAGTTCGGTTTTGCCAACGCCTGTTGGTCCCAGGAACATAAATGAGCCAATGGGACGGCGCGGGTCTTTCAAACCTGCGCGGGCACGGCGAACTGCCTTGCTGATCGCCTCAATCGCTTCGTGCTGCCCAACGATACGCTTGTGCAGCGCGCCTTCCATTTCCATCAGGCGCGCGCTTTCTTCGCCTGCGATACGCATCACCGGGATGCCCGTCCACATCGCCACCACTTCGGCAACGTCTTCGGCGACCAGGCGCGGTTGATTGGTTTCTTCGTTCCAGTTGGCTTTTAGCTCGTCCAGCGTTTCGCGCAAACTGTCACGCTGGATACGCACGCGCTCGATTTCTTCGGCGTCGGCACGTTCCTCTTCCAGTTCGCTCAGTTCATTGTCGAGTTCACGCAGTTCCGCCTCATTGCGACGTACCTGTGCGGCTTCAGGACTCTTATACATGCGCAGCCGGGCAGCGCCTTCGTCAATCAAGTCGATGGCTTTGTCCGGCAAGAATCTGTCGGGCACATAACGTGCAGAGAGATTGGCGGCGGCTTCAATGGCGTCGTCGGTGATCTCGACGTTGTGATGATCTTGATAAGCGGTTTTAATGCCTTGCAGAATCTCGATGGTTTCTTCGATGGTAGGTTCGTCCACGAGAATTTGCTGGAAGCGGCGCTCTAAGGCGGCGTCACTTTCAATATGCTTGCGATATTCGTCCAGCGTGGTCGCGCCAATGCACTGGAGTTCGCCACGTGACAGCGCAGGCTTGAGGATATTGGCGGCGTCTACGCTGCTGCCTGCTGACCCTGCGCCGACAAGCATATGCACTTCGTCGATAAACAGGATGCTGTCGGACGATTTCAGTTCTTCGATAACGCGCTTTAGGCGTTCTTCAAACTGACCGCGATACATTGTGCCAGCGACCAACGAGCCAACGTCGAGTTGCAGCACGCGCTTGTTCAGCAGCGGCTTGGGTGTGTCGCCCGCGACAATGCGCTGCGCCAGCCCTTCGACAATCGCCGTTTTGCCGACACCGGGTTCCCCAATCAACGCCGGATTATTCTTGCGGCGGCGGCTGAGGACTTGGATAACGCGCT
>CALMZT010001300.1 GCA_937870805.1 uncultured Chloroflexota bacterium | reverse complement strand
TGGCTACCTCGCCCACGCCGACTATAATGCCGCGCATAACCTGGAACTGCTGGGAGTGGCGGGAGTGTATGGTCTCCGTTGGCTAAAAAGTTCAGAACGTCAAGGTTCGGGATAACCATGGCATTATTAACCAACGAATCACAGCTTGTCGAAATCGCCGTCACGGGCAACATCAGCCAGCCATCTTTGCGCTATCCCGGCTACACCTTAGACGATAGGGGAGTCGGGCGCGTGCTGCCCGGCATGTCCGGCGTCGTCTACAATGCGCGCGTCGGTGATCCCGCGTTCGGTTGGGCAGGCGATCATGTCGAACCCGGCGTCTCGATTGCCAACCCCGACTCCGGCGCTGAATTTGCCCTCCATTATCTGACATGCATCGGCAACAGGGCGATGGTCACGAGTGGACTTGCCAAAGGCGCGGAAGGCGTCGTCACTGGCGAACATGCGCGCCTGTTGATCCACTTTGAGCCTGACGTGAACGACCTGCTTTGTGTGGGGGATAGTATCCAGGTGGTCGCTTGCGGGCGTGGATTATCCCTCACGGACTACCCACAGATCGAACTCAAAAAGTGCAGCCCGCAGCTTATCAACAGCATTCCCTTTGAAGTCATTGACGACAAACACATCCGCATTCCCGTCGCTATCGAACTGCCGCCGCGCATCATGGGATCGGGTGCTGAACTCAATTCTGAGTACGTCGATCAGGATTTGATGTCAGGAGACCGCGCGCTGATGGCGGAACTTGGCATCGACCAGATGCGGCTGGGTGATCTCGTCGTCATCCCCAACGCCGACCACCGCTATGGGCGTACTTTCCGTACAGGCGCGGTGACGATTGCGTTGTGCATTCACGGCGACTCGGTGATGATCGGGCACGGTCCCGGCATCCTCACGTTGATGACGTGTCCCGAACCGTGTATCGAATGGGTGATCGACCCCAAAGCCAACATCGCCAACTACCTCAACATTCGGGAGCTTTCATGAACGTCCGCACCAACGCTGATCGGCTGGTGAGTGTTTCCGTGATGGGCAACATCGCCTCGCCCAGTTTTCCCGGCTTGCCCGCCGAACCATACCGCCTCGACGCCGATGGTAAGCCCTTCCTGCTACCCACCTATGGCAGCATCGTCTACAACGTGTCGGTAGGCGACTCGGCGTATGGCTGGCTTGCCGACTGTATCCATCCCGGCGTGAGCATTTCGCTGAAGGATGAGATGGGCAATCGTGGCTTGAACCTGTTTTCGTGCGTGGGCAACGTCGCCGTTGTCATGTCCGGCGACGCCAAAGGCGCGAAAGGCGTGGTCACAGGCAAATCGGGACGCTTCTCAGAGCATGTGATCGTGCATTTCGACAAAGAATCACGCTACAAAATGGCAATCGGCGACAAGATCAACGTGCGCTCGATGGGCGTGGGCATGGATTTGCTTGACCATCCCGACGTGAAGCTGAAAAGTTGCTCGCCGGAACTGCTGGAATACCTCGAAGTCACGACAGGCGGTGATGGCAAGCTCAATGTGCCCGTTGTCGGGGTTGTGCCGCCGCATCTCCTGGGCGCAGGCGCAGGCTTGACCAGCGAAGGCGGTTCACTGCACATCCAATCGACGGATAAACAAGCGTTGAAAGAAGCCAGGCTCGACGACTTGCGCCTGGGCGATGTCGTAGCGCTGGCAGATTACGACAGCAGTTGGAATCACGGCTACTTGCGCGGCGCGATTGGCATTGGCGTTGTCGGGCAAGGCGATAGTCCGCGTGCGGGTTATGGTCCCGGCGTTACGCTGTTGATGACCTCGGTAAAGTCAGGCATCAATCCAATTGTGACACCCGGCGTGAATCTGAAAAGCATTTTTAATCTCTGACGCACAGGAACTGTAGGGGCGCACCAATGTGTGCGCCCTGAGACATTTTTAACGAATAACCAACAACCAATAACCACTCACACTCGGAGATTTTATGGACAAATCATACATCAAACACATGGCGTTCGCGGTGAAAGATGCTAACGCCGCGCTCAAGACCTATCAGGATTTACTCGGCGTCGGACATGACGCACAGGTTCACGATTACCCGAAATCGCGCAACCGCGTGGCGATCTTCTGGGTGGGCGACGTGGAATATCAACTCTGTCAATCACTGGATGAAGGCGGGCGCTTCGACAAGTGGATTAAAGAGCGCGGCTACGAAGGCTTGCACCATATCTGCTACGCTGTGCCGGACATCGACAAAGCCCTAGCCGACGCCCAAGCCAACGGTGCGACGCTCAAGGAATGCAGCGCCTGCAAGGTCAAAGGCAGCCATCCGCATCCTGAAGGTTGGGTCGCGTTTCTCGATCAGGAGGCAGGTGGGATTGAACTGGAACTGATGCAGGTCTATACGCCCGAACAACTTGAAGAATACAAACAGGTCAAGGGAATCTAGGCGATGCCCATCACGCTCATTCGCGTTCCTGTCGATCAACTGGAACAATTCACCTTTAACTGTTTTCGCGCGTTTGGCGTCTCCGAAGACGAGGCGCGCCGCTGCACACGCGGGCTGATGGAAAGCGAGCTGCACTGCTTACCCGGACAGGGGCAGGGCGTGCGTCGCCTGCCTGTGTACCACGAGCGCATCGGTAACGGCTGGATACAACTTGGCGCGCCCTATGAAATCGTCAAAGAGAGTCCCGCGCTGGCGTTGGTCGATGGGCACAACGGTTTAGGCTCAGTCGTCGCGCAGAAGTCGATGGAACTTGCCATCCAAAAAGCCAAGCTCAGCGGCATTGGGACTGTCGTCGTGCGTAACAGCACACATTTTGGCTCGGCGGCTGTCCCCGCACGTTTGGCATTAGCACATGATTGTATCGGTATCGCGTTTACCAACGCTGGACCGGAGATGGCTCCCTGGGGCGCGGCAACAGGCGTCGTCGGCACGAACCCCTGGGGCATCGTTGCTCCGACAGGTGGCGATTTTCCTATCGTGCTGGACATCGCCTTGACCACAGCAGGCAAAGGCATGATGCGCTGGTATGAGCGCGAAGGCAAAAAGATGCCATTGGATTGGGCATTGACGCCTGACGGCGAAGAAACCGACGACCCAGCGGCGGCGATGGCGGGCGCGCTGTTAGGTATCGGACAGCACAAAGGTTACGGGCTATCAATGCTGACTGACGTACTAACGGGCGTGCTCAGTGGTGGCGGCTTCGGGCTTGTGCCGTATGCCAATCCTGCGCAGCAGGACGTGTCGCATACATTCATCGCCATCGACATTGAATGGTTCATGCCTGTCGCTGAATTTAAAGCGCGCATGGACGACTTTATCCGCCAGATCAAAGCCGCTAAGCTGCGTCCCGGCTTCAAGGAAATCCTTGTGCCCGGCGAAATCGACTACCGCCGCGAACAGGAATACCGCCGTGATGGCGCGAAACTGGATGCAGCCGTGTTCGATGACCTTGCGACGCTGGCGCAGAAGCTCAACGTCGAATTTCCATTTGAGCGTGAGGTGATGGCATGAGCGCACCCGAAAAATTAAGCAGACCGTTAGCGGCGCGTGTGGCGCATTTGCCTGAGCCTGCCGAGCATAGGGACAATCCCGAAGTCTCGCAAGCCGTCATCGACGCTGCGATTGAGGCATTGCGAACAGGCAAGACACATTACACAGATCGTCCGGGTATCTTGGGCTTACGCGAGTGGGTAAGCAAAACCCTGAGCGAGACGTTCGGCGTGGAACTCGGCGCTGATGAAGTAACGATTACTTGCGGCGCGACGGAAGCCCGTTTCGTGGCGATCAAACAGCTTGTGAAGCCGGGCAAGCAGCTTTTATGTGTCGGTGATGCAGCCGCGATCTCCAGCACGGCGTCGCTCATCGGCGTCCAGATCGTTAATCATGTCAATGAACCCGACACAATTGCCGCTATCTACTGCACACCAAACGATGATCTCAATGTCTTACAGCCTCTCCTAGCTCAAGCATCGCAGCAGCATTGGTGGGTGATTTGGGATGTCAGCGCCGATACTGTAGGGGAGCACCAACGTGTGCTCCCTTCCTCACCCTCATCCGAAGCTCGTTTTCACCCCGCGCAAAACGAAAACTTAGCGCCCTTCGTGCTCACCATCGGCAGCCTCTCTAATGCGCTTCCCGGTTGGCGCGTCGGTTGGATGGCAGGCAGCAAAATGGCGAATAAGCTGCGCGCTTACAAACAGAGCATGACTATTTGCACGACCAGCATTTCGCAGTGGGCGGGATTGGGGCTGGCGAAATGATCCGCAACCCGAACATCCCCGAAATCGTGCGCGCCGTTGCCTCCGATGGTACACAGCTTCGTTATGCCTTGATGGAACTCTCCACACAGTATAAAGACGCGATTCAATTAGGACGCGGCGACCCTGATTTGGCGACTCCCGCGCACATTATCGCTGCTGCCGAAGATGCCGTGCGCAGTGGCAAAACAGGACTCACGCCCATCGCTGGACTTCCCGAACTACGAGAAGCCCTTGCGCACAAATTCCAGCGCGAAAACGGCTTATCCGTCGAAACTGACAACATCATTGTGACCACAGGCGGGCAGGAAGCGATGTATCTGGTGATGCAAACGCTGCTTGACCCCGGCGACGAAGTGCTTGTGCCTGACCCGCGCTATACATCTTACGATGAGGCGATTGAGAGCGCGGGCGGCAGCATCGTCATTCTTCCCACCGACCACGACGACGCCTACAATCTGCGCCCCGAAGTGGTAGAAGCGGCGATCACGCCCAAGACTAAAGCGCTGCTGATCGTCACGCCGAGCAATCCTACGGGCGGTATCGTCACCGAAGAACGTCTGCGCGCCATTGCCGAAATCGCTATTAAGCACAATCTGATCGTGATCTCAGATGAGATTTACGAGAAGTTTGTTTACGATAGCTGGCAGCACTTCAGCATCGGTTCACTGCTCGGCATGGAAGAACACACAATCACGCTCAATGGCTTTTCTAAAACTTATGCCATGACGGGTTTCCGTGCAGGATTTGTCGCCGCGCCGAAAGACTTTATCCGCGCGATGGCAAAGGTCAAAGCGGTCACAACAGGTCCCGCCGCCGCTGTGTCGCAGTGGGCGGGATTGGCGGCGCTCAACGGACCTGCTGAGCCGCTGCGCGAATTCCAGCGCATTTATGCCGAACGCCGTCAGGTGATGATGGACGGCTTGCGCGAACTTGGCTTGGATTTCAGCGAACCGCGCGGCGCATTCTTCCTATGGACGAACACCTCATCGACAGGCATTCACGCGACGGAACTCTCATATCTGCTGCTGAAAGAAGGGCGTGTGTTGATCTTTCCCGGTACGAGTTTTGGCGAGAACTGGGGCGGCTTTCTGCGCATCAGCATCCTGCAATCAACCGATTTGCTCAAAGAAGCGCTGCAACGTATGCGCCCGATCATTGAACGCTATCGCAGTGAATCGTAGGGGCAGACCAACGTGTCCTCCCGATGACACAGCGCCGCCAAGAATCGTAGGGGCGGACCAACGTGTCCGCCCGTTGAATACGGCGCACACCGATGCTCTGCTG
>CALMZT010001299.1 GCA_937870805.1 uncultured Chloroflexota bacterium | reverse complement strand
GAGACTGGCACAAGCAGCCGGGTTACATGATCGCCCCCAGTGGCGGAGACTTGATGACTGCATTGGATTGGCTCGATGACCCCGACAACGAGCTTGATTTTCTGATTGCTCCTATTGTCACCTTGGATCACCCGCCTACGACGGTGGCTAATGGTCAGGTCAACTTCCTGACCATCCCCCAAAAAGATGGCTCCTATATGCGGGTCGATTGGTGGTACCTTGATAAAAGCCTGCGCGCTTTCACCCCGATCAGCCCAACCGTCTATCCTGCCGAAAATTTGCCTGCGCTTGCACCCTATCCTTGGCATCTGGTCAATACAAAGCGTTTTGATGAAGAAATGAAGCTGTTGCTAGAGGATGGTTTCCTGGTCAGTGTCCTGTTGTGGGAAGCCGATGGCAAGCAGCCCGTAGAGCCATGTTTGTTCACAGCGCGGGCAAATTCAAGCAAAGTCTTTTTGGTGGTGACATGGTATGACTACCCTAAGACAACCCCCGTTGCACGCATCGCCCCTTATGTTCGCACTAGCCCTGACGACGATATGCACCAGGTCTTCGGGATGCTGTGGGAAAAAAGCGAACCCGCAATGAATCCGCCCGGCTGGGTGTGGTCGGCAGATAAGCATCTGCTGGACTACCTGCGTGCGCTGGAACAGATGTTGGGGCTGCCGACCAGCACGCCCAAACCCGTCATCAGCGAAACGACGCCTGAATCTGTAACCACACCTGCGCAGGTGGGTGGTGGTGAAACGCCGCCGGAGACTGCCACCACGACAACGCCGACATCTGAAGCCGCTGCGCCCGAAGCGGTGATCGAAAAAGACGCCGATGCAGAAGACAAGGATGATGACAAATGAACTGGGATCGTGTAGAGCGTTTAATTGGCAAAGATAACTTGCAGCGGCTGTCGGAAAAGCGTGTCGCCATCGTTGGCTTAGGTTCTGGCGGCGGCATCGTTGCGCAGGCGTTGACGATGAGCGGTGTCGGGCATTTCGTGCTGGTCGATGATGACACTCTAGAAGCGGCGAACATCGTGCGCCACATCGCAGACCGCCGTTACATCGGGCAAACGAAAGTCGATGCCGTCGCGGACTTAATTCACCAGCGCAACGCCGATGCCGAAGTGGTCGCGCGTATCGGGCGCATCGAACAGAACATGGACGCGCTCGACGGCGTGGATTTGGTCGTCGTTGGCGTCGATGGCGAAAACGCCAAGTACACTATCAATCAGGTGTGCTTGCAGCATAAACTCAAGGCGATCTACGCGGGTGTGTATGAGCGTGGCGAGGGCGGCGATGTCGTGGTGATTCGCCCCTACGATGGACCCTGTTATGCCTGCTGGGCGGAACATCTGCGCGAGGGCATGGCAACAGGTCCCGTCGAAGAACTGGACTACGGCATGATCGGCAAAGACGGCACGCTTGAAGCGCAGCCCGGCTTGTGGCTGCACGTCATGAGTGTCGCGGCGGTGCAATCCGATCTCGCGCTCAACGAACTCATGCATGGTACGCCGCTGTACAAGACCATGCCCGGCAACACCATCATCATGGCGAACAGCGAGATGGAGATCATGGACGGCGTGAAAAACGCGCCGCACACGTCCATCTGGATTACGATTCAGCGTGACCCCGAATGTCTGGTGTGTGGTGCGGCGGCGAAGCTGGTCGATCAGGGCGCGGTGAAAGACATGTCGCTGGATGAGCTTGCAGGGCAGTCAGGGATTGCCGTAGAAGGCGAGTAGTCTCTGATTAACAGAGGGTAACAGAGTAGCGTTTTATTCACCCTTTGGAATAATAGCTCGGCGTTGAGGGTGAAAGGCTTAAAATGGTCTTATTTTCAAACCAACTTCCAACCTGAAAGTAAGATGTAAGCTGGAAAAACAGCAGGATTTTCGTCCATTTTCAAACCGCCCGTTGGCAAAACCCAAGTCTATATCCATGTGAATTCTACCATAGATTGCGCAAATATGCAAACACTTGTTCTAATTCCGCGTACATTTACATTGCAAGTCATACTGCAACGGGGTTAACATGCTGTCGTGGAGATTGTGGCGCATGTTGCAAGCGCGTCTCAACGATGATGTACCCGCGCTCAAGGCAGTTTGAGGTAAAATGAGATAATGGGAAAATCAAAACGAACACGAATGATTTACCTCAACAATGGGCTTAAGCCCATTGTTAGCAGTCTAATTGATTTCTCCATAAGCTGGAAATTGAAGAGTATATCATTTCAAAGATGTAACTTGACATCTCCCCAGCGCATCATATACAGTATATACAGTTTGCGCAAAAATGCCCAGAAATAAATCACCTGAAAAACGAGCCGTACAAATTGGTGTACGCTTCTACGCTGAAGACCTTGAACGCATCGAAACCATTGCTCGTCGTCTGCACAAGCGTGGTGTTGGCGGCATGATTAACTTTGATGATGAGCCGATAGCGACAAATGTGATTCGCTATTTATTGAAAGAAGCGGCTGAACGAGAAGCTGAAGGAGAAAAGGAGGAAGAATGAGAAGTTTGATCAGAGTGCTATTGTTCGGCTTTTTGTGTGGCGTCGTGTGGGGCATGATTCTGAACGAGCGCCAACACCGTCAGGAACATGAAGCCAAGGTGCGCGCGTTCGAGAATGACCCGGAAGTGATCGCGCTCAACAAAGAATGGGAACGCGAAGACAATGCGCGGCGCTGGACACGTCAAATAGAAGAGGAGATCGACGACGATGAAGGCTGAAGATTATTTTGGGCATGTGCGGCGCGGGTTGTAGGTGCTCATCAAAAATGTCAAGCCAGAATTCAAAGGGCTGGTGAAGCGCATGATTGACGACGTGGACTACGGCATTGACGACCACCACGACGAGGTGTACGAAGCA
>CALMZT010001298.1 GCA_937870805.1 uncultured Chloroflexota bacterium | reverse complement strand
CAAGCTGCGGAAAATTTTCCATAATATCCCCTAACCCTCCATCTGGCTCAGGGAGTCGATGTTAATGCTCTGCTTGGAGCGGAAGATTGCCACAATCAGCGCCAACCCGATAGCCACCTCAGCAGCAGCAACAGTAATCACGAAAAAGACAAAGACGTGCCCTTGTGCCTGTCCCCATTGATTGGCGAACGCCACAAGCGCCAGATTCGCCGCGTTCAGCATCAATTCGACGGACATAAACACAAGAATGGCATTACGGCGCAGCAAGACGCCCATCGTCCCTAAGACGAACAACACCATGCTCAACATTACATAAGCTTCAGTTTGTACCATGTACGATCTCCTCTAGTCCCCCGTTGGCTCTGTCGTGGTTGCCGTCGGTGCTGTTGGTTCAGGTGTTTCTGCTTCCGATTTCATGATGTCTGTGCCTGTTTGCGCGGCAATCACGCTAGTCAACGGACGGCTGACCTTGCGACGAATGTCGCGGCGACGTGGTGCGGTAGCGGGTTCTTTGTGCGTTAGGACGACAGCGCCAATCATCGCCACGAGCAGCAGCAGGGCGATCATCTGGAAGGGCAGCATGTAAGTGGTGAACAGTGTGTAACCAATTGCCTGCGGACTGCCAAAAGCAGGAATTGCCTGAGATACTAACGGTGTGACCAGCGGGCGAAGTTCGCCGCTGATTAAGCGTTCGTTGGTCAGCACGAGCAACTGTGAAGTACCACGCTCAATTTCATAATCATTCAGGCGCACTACAATGCCATCTCGCCCATTCCAATTACCGCCGCTAGCAATAAGGGTTTCGCTACCTGCCTCAATAACCGTCCAATCGACAATCCCTTCATCGACAAGCACAGGAGTTGATGCGATGCCAACAGGAATGTTTGGAACAATAATTTCAACGTTACGTGCGTCGTTGAACAATTCGGAGTTGAGACGCGCGAGGCTCACGTCGCTATTGTAAGCATTAAAGACTGCGATGCGGGCGCTGCGCTCAGGAACGCTGCTGAGATCGTCATTGACAACACTTAGCGAAGGCAAACGCCCTGCGCCATAGGCAATGACTGTTGCTATCTCACCGGGTTCGAGTGTCACAGTTGTATCTGCAAGGCTTGAGCTTGCGTCACGCCCTGCTAAAGCAATGTTGACTGCGTACTCGCCAGCAGGAACGCTCTGAAAGTCAGTTACGGCACCAAAGGCTGGGGCAGCGGTTAGCAGTTCACCGTTGACGTAGATGTCTACGTCGCGCAGGTCAGGCGCAAACTGAGCAAAACGCAGTGATGCGGGTTGGGTAGGTGGTGTTTGTAGATCGATCTTGCCCTGAATGATTGCCAGCCCTGCCAGCCCTAGTAAACTTACGGCGAGGATCAGTGCCAGCGCAGGCTGCCACTTGAAGCGGCGTGCATCTTGCGGCTCGATCACTTCTGCTTTTTCTGCGCCGAGCAGCATGATGACAAATAAGAACAACACCATGATTGCGCCTGCGTAGACAGCAATTTGTACCATCGCCAGGAATGGCGCTTCAAGCATCAAGAAAAGGAACGCAATGCAGCCCATCACCACAATCAGAAAGAGAGCGCTGTGAACCGCATTTTCACTCAGGAGCATCATCACCGCCGAAGCAACGGCGATAGCTCCGATTAAGATAAATAGAGTAAGTTCTACTGTCATATTCGCCTCGTCCTTGTGAGGGCAGGAACGGTTGTGCAGTTTAACACAAACGCCGTTCCACATCAAATTCCGGCGCGGCTCAAAATTCAGGGGTGAGCCAGCCCACCCCTGAGAAGATGCTATTTCGGATTTTCCATATCGGGAATTGACCGATTGTATTCCCCAGGCTCAACCTCTTGAGGGGTTGGTTTGCCGCCTGCGGGCACTGGATCAATCAGCATATCTTTGGTAAAGATCGCATCACGGCGATCCGTGAAGCTCAAGCGATGCTCATGACCCAACTGGATTGCCTGTGTTGGGCAGGCATCTTCGCAGTAGCCGCAGAAGATGCAGCGCAGCATATTGATCTCATAGGTCTTGGCGTAGCGTTCGCCGGGACTGTAGCGTTCGTCGTCAGTATTCTCTTCCGCTTCTACCCAGATGGCATCTGCGGGACAAGCTGCCGCACACAGTGAACAGCCAATGCACTTTTCCAAGCCATTTTCATAGCGGCGTAGATGATGCCGTCCCTTGTAACGCTCGTTGAATGGCTGCACTTCTTCTGGATACTGTAAGGTGACAGGTTCTTCCAGTAAGTGTTTGTACGTCGTCTCAAATCCTTTAAGAATGTTCACAGTCTATCCCCTACCCAAACTAATCCGTTCCAGCGTCTTTAGCAGGCACTTTAGAGCCAGAGGGTTGTATTGCCTTTGACTCGGTAGCCGCTGTTTCTTCAGGCGTTTGTCCCATTTTCTGGGCAACTTTCAAGCTGCCGATCAACAGGCTGTACAGACCGAACGGAATGGCAAGAATTCCACCCACCAATTGTAAACCCGCGTCGACGATTCCACGACGTTCACCCGTAACGACGGGATCAGTAGTCATAGTGTCGGCTGGTTCAGCTTCTTCGTTTGCGCGGCGCAGCGCTACGACGCCGCCGATGACCACCGTAAGGAACACAATTGTTGCCAGGATGCCATATGCTACTGTGAAGTTGCTGCCCAACATATCGCCGAGTACCAGCGATACGGCTGTCCACAACACAGCCACTAATGCCAGCGGGAGCATGACTTTCCAGCCAAATGACATCAGGCGATCATAGCGGATACGCGGCAGTGTCGCGCGAATCCAGACGAAGCCTACAAGGCACGCTACGACCTTACCACTGATGACCAGCGGACCTAAAAGCGGAAACTGGTCGACAAAGACGAGATGATAGCCACCGAAGAACAGCGACATGGCGATGACGCTTACGCCGATCATGCCGAGGTATTCCGCCATCATGAACAGCGCAAACTTCATGCCGCTGTACTCAGTCATGAAGCCAGCAGTCAATTCCTGTTCCGCTTCTGGAAGATCAAACGGCGAACGGTTGACCTCAGCAATGAGCGCGATAATCAAAATGCCTGCGGCTAAGGGGTTCTGGAAAACGAACCACTGCCAGATATTGCGCTGGGCGTCGATGATGTCGCCTACGCTCATGCTGCCGACAATCATCACGGGTACTGCCATTGCTAAGCCGAGACTCAGTTCGTAACTCACCATCTGCGCTGCGGCTCGTAGACCACCAAGCATCGCGTATTTGTTGTTGCTCGACCATCCTGCCAATGTAACACCGTAGGTTGCAATGCTCGTAACTGCTAATATCCACAGCACGCCGACATTAGGGTCAGTTAAGCCTTGTGGCACACGATACCACAGCCCGTCGAACCAGAGGACGAGAATGGGCGGTCCCAGCGGCACTACAGCCAACACGACCAGCGTGGGAAGCACTTTGAGCAGTGGTGAAATCAAATAGACAAAGTGATAAGCACCTGACGGCGTAATATCTTCCTTAAAGATCAGTTTTAAGCCATCGGCGGCAGGCTGCAAGAATCCCCAGGGTCCCACACGGTTCGGACCGACACGATGTTGGAACCACGCGATAAATTTACGCTCCAGCAGCGTTGTATATGCAAACCCGGTGATGACCACAAACAAGAACAGTGCTGAGAAGACAATCGCGTGAACTACCGAGCAGGTCGAGTTCGTGCGGCAGTCGACAATCTTCGATTCGTCAATGTACTTGCCGGGGTTGAACATAAAATCCAATGCCGTAATCACACCCGTCACGATGGCGTTGATATTTAACACCACCGCAAGGGCGATGAGCAGCAGGATAAGCAGCGGTACTACAATCAGTACCCAACGTGGAATGCGGTGTAAAACATTCGTCATGGTTTAACCCTCGACTTTACTGACTTCGCCGACGCTGATCGTCAGCGGTGTCGCCGTTCCTGCGAGATGGCGCGGCAGCAAGGCGGTTCCTTCCGTCGCAGCACCATTGACGTGAGCGCGTACACGGACTTTTACATTGTTTTCAGTACGTACTTCGACCACATCCCCGTTCTTGATACCGCTGTTTGCAGCATCAGCCGCGTTCAATTCCACGACAGGCAAAGCGATGCGCGGACGCATCAAGGCACTCGGCAGGAAAACACGCTCACGATTATACAGGCGTGTTGTTGGGATGATAATCAGCTTGCCAGAAGCGGCTTGTGGGGCAGCAGTTGCACTTACGACAGCAGCACTTACAGCATCGCCCTTATCGGCAGCCGCTGCGATTTGGACGCCTAAGCCCCCGTTATTCTTGTACGATGTGCCGCCATAGTACAAATCCTTGCCCCCAACATCAGGGAACTGGCGCACGACTTTTGAGATTTCATTGTAGGTAATGCCCGCAAATGCCGGAATTGTCCTGGCAATCTCTGCCATGACGGCTGCTGCGGTCACCCTGGCACGTCCCTGTCCAAGTTTTTCGCCAATTCGTGAGGCAAGCTGCCATGCGGGAAGTGCTTCACCCATCGGACCTTGCGCAGTGTAGAAACGCTGCACACGCCGTTCACCATTGACGAACGTACCGTCGCGCTCAGCAAAGCTCTGGATAGGCAGCACGACCTGTGCCATGTTTGAAGCGTCGTCAAGGAATAGGCTGAGGCTGATGATAGTCTCTACTTTGTTCAGCCATGCGGCGGCTGTAGGATCGTCTGCCAGAATATCGGCTTGAGCAATAATCAATGCTTTCGGCGGCTTTTGTGCGATGTCGACAGTTGCTTCCGGTGTAAAGCCCATGTAGTGCTGTCCCATCCCATTCGCGCCGGGGAAGACACCGACCAAGCCGTTGTTTGGCTTGCCGACGTGATGTGTTTCAATCAATA
>CALMZT010001297.1 GCA_937870805.1 uncultured Chloroflexota bacterium | reverse complement strand
CGCGACGCGATTCGTGGCGGTGCTGTCGTGCCGGAGTTCCCAAGCTGTCACGGTGGGGCCGAGTCGCGGAGGCTCGCACGCGAAAGGCCGCTGGCTCTCTGCAACCAGCTTGGACGCTTGGCGCGCCGCGCGCAGCTGGACTCCATCGCCGAAGCTCCGCCGCATACCGACACGTGCCAGGGGCGACGCTAGGCGGGCTGAAGGATCCGGAGGTGGATTGACCATGACCGCCCGAGCGTCTACAGTCGGACCCGATCAAAGAAACGGGGCCGGCGTGCGCGAACACCCGGCCCCTGGCACCCGGCACCTACAGGGCCGAGTGCGAGGGGAAGGCTATTCGTACCCGCGCGGTCCCTCTACCCGAGGAGGGAAGGTTGATGGCAAATGACCTAGGCGCAACGGGGCGAGCGGCCCTGAGCGACCACGCGGAAATGCGATTCACGTCGATGGCCGAGGATCTGGTCAAGAATAAAGGTGCCGCGGTCGTATCCATCGGCTCGCACCTGCCGCTGAATGTGCAGTTGGCCGCGCTGCGGTTGAACAAGAAACTCGATGGCCTGGGCAAGACGGTGCGGCTGATGGACGGGGTGAGGATCGATTTCGGCGGCGACAGCGGTCTGGGCCAGGCCGGGGGTGCCAACCAGCTCGTAGGTGGCGCCGGCATGGCCGGGCTCCGTCAGCACCCGGGCGGCCGCCTCAGCCACGTCGTCCAGGTCTACCAGGCTCAGGCAGGTATGCACGGGATACGGCACCGTACAGTGTCCTCGAGCGCGGGCCGTGTCCCAGCCGGCCAGCGTATTCTGCATATAGGGCGCGGGCTGCAGAATTGTGAAAGGCAAGCCGCTCTCGAAAACCGCGGCCTCGACCCGCAGCTTCTGCCAATGGTGGGGCATGGCCTCGGTTTGCGGGTGGAGGACCGAATGAAAGACAAAGTGCTCAACGCCGGCATCCCGGGCGGCTGCCAGGGTCGACCGCTCGATGCCGAATTCGTCCGGATGGACATTCGGGCAGATGTGATAGACGGCCTTTGCGCCGTCCAGCGCCAGCGGCAGTCCTCTATCGGGGTAGGTGTAGTTGGGGTCGTGGCTGATGTGCGTATCGCTGATGTGGACGAAACGAACGAGAACGTCGTTGGTCATAGTCACTCACTTTAGTTAGGGATAAGTAACGAGCAATGAGAGCGTGTTTGCAATGTGAAATGCTGGTAAATATTGGAACATTCGTCATCAACGTTCGCCATGACCTCACCCCCAACCCCCTCTCCCAATGCACAAAGTGATATTGGTTGGGAACGTGTGTGGTGCGGGAGAGGGGGCAAAATGCGGGGACGTGCGCGATTCAACAGTTCGCTTCTGGTGAGGAGCGAAAGATTTATTGTGATGAATAACAGTTTGCAAACACGGTCTGAGTGATGGGCAGAAAACATAATCATCATTGCTGGAGACTGTGTAACTGGAGCACGATAGACACATGGGACTTACGCCGTTGGGTTCACGAACAAGGGGTTTAAACCCCTTGTTCAAGCACAAATTGCGGTTCAACTGCGTAAGTCCTACACAATACAAATGAAAAGGTATTTTCTCTACCTCATTGCTCATTGCTTTTCACACGCTGCTTCAAAGGCTATTTTGTGCGATGGTCATAAAAAGCGGGCACGACCAACGCTTGCGCAATGGTCATCGCCGCGCCTTGCATCGGCGTGACAACCCCTTCGACAGTCAGCGGGCGCACCCCTTCTTCTTCGTAAAGGTCGGTGATGTAGTCATCGACAGGCTGTTCTTCCGCTTCTTCGACGCGCAGGAAACATTTGAATTTCTTATCGCCCAGCTGCAAGTTCATTTCGCCATGCTGTACGTTCCACTGCGGCTCTTTTTTGCCGCTGCGCTTCTTATGTTTCACTTCGACAATGTGCGACACGTAAACCGACTGCACATCGTTGGCGTTTTTGCTCCACACCGTTTGGTCGCGGCGCTGCATCCGAATGGTGCGCGTGTAGGGGTCAATCACCAGCAAACCCGGCGATAAAATCGCGTCGATCAAAATGTACAGCACGAGGATGAACAGCAGCGCCGCAGAGCCTAAGCCAAGATAGGGCAGAATTTCGGGATTGGGCAGCATCGTGCCTGCATTCGGCAGCGCGAGGGTGCTGTTGAGTGTGGCATAAGACAAGAAAACATAGATCAATGCCCAGAAGGTATACCACAGCGCGCGTCCCAGACGTGTCCAGATCCACGATGCTGAACGACGATATTGCAGCACGCCGTTGGGGTCACGCTCCAACGTCCACGACCCTGTTTTGAACGGCGCATCCGGTAATGGCAGCACACGACTGGGCTTCGGCGCATAAACTTCGGCATCTTCCCGTATCACGGTATCAGGCGGCTGTTCAGGGGTATACACTTCGCCCACATAGGGACTCGACGGGCGTGTGGACTCGACAATGGGGGCAGCGCGCACCGTTTCGCCCACAAGGGTAGCAGGGGCAGCAGATGCTTCATCAGACATGGGCAGCGCAGCGGCTGTCGTGTCCGCGCCGAACGCGACTTGTGTGGTCATCTGTGGGGCTGTGCCATTGGTGGCGGCTTTTGGCGGTACAAGGTTGAATGGACGCTGCAAGGTATAGGCTAAGGATGTGCCTGCTTGTGTTGCCGCGCCGCCGGGCTGCCCGGCTTCGACTTCCTGCCAGCGCGCTAATTCGCACCAACGACTGCCGCGTGAACTGGCAATATCCTGCGTGAGCATCATGCCTAAGTGCCAGGCATTGTCACTGTTTGACCAGCCTAACACCACCCGTTGAATCTGTTCGGGCGTGAGGCTGCCGCTGTCGGGTAAGCGGTGTTTTTCACCGAACAGCGTTTGATAGTGCATGGCATCGCCAGAGACGGCTTCAACCAACACATGGGCATCGGTTGTAAAATCATCGTGTCCGTTGAGCAGCAGCCGCCAGCGCGTGTTATCTGTCTCAACGATGAGGTTATTTGCAGCAGGGATTTGGGTCATGGATATTGTTTCTGAGACCTTTGTTGTTGGTTATTCGTTATCGGTTGTGTGTTGTAAGTTCTGGAATGATAGATCGAATGAATGTTTAAGTTTAATACACTCTGGCTTAAACGGAAAACTCACAACCCATGAGCAACTATCTAGTTTACCGCGCAGCGTGTTTTGTGTATAGCGTGGGTTGGCGGTAGCAATGAGCAATGAGCAATGAGTAAAAAGCTGGAAGGAATATTGCTATAAACGACATTTAACGGAGACTTTTAAGCCGCCGATCATGCGTGACACCTCGACGGCTTCTTGTTGTAGAGTATAGAGTTCGCTTTCAGAAACATGTCCTACGGGCAACATAGTGTTGACTGCGCACTTCTGCGTATGAGGCTTGTGCTTGTATATTCACTGCTCATCATACTCCACTCAGAGCGTGTTTGTGATATGAAATGTAGGGCAATGTTGGGACATGGTTCACTTGCATTTGCCACGACCTCACCCCCAACCCTTCACAAGGGTAGGTTTTCAATGCAAGGCAATTGAGCGTTCGCCATGACCTCACCCTAAATCCCTCTCCCCTGAGGGAACCTAGTTGTAAGTGAGCTTGTGAGGCGGGAGAGGGACTTAAAAACTTCGCGTTGTCGAGCGTTTGAGCATCAAAATAGGCTTAAGGGTGGTGTACTTTTAAGGGATTATTGAGGCAAGTATAAAATACTTACCCTTGTAAACCCCCCAACCCCCTCTCCCAACGCGCAAAATGGAATCGGTTGGGAAGGTGTGTGGCGCGGGAGAGGGGGCTAAATACAGGAACATGCGCGGTGAAAAGGTTCTCGCTTTTGGCGTGTAAGCGAAGCACCGGGATTGAGAGAAAGGTTTGTTGCGATGAATAACAGTTTGCAAACACGCTCTCACTACTCGTTGCTATTTATACTGACCTTCCTGAGAAATAGCGTGTGAACAGGTCTTTGCGCACGAACAGGAAGATAATCAACGCACCGAGGAATCCAGTCAGGTGCGCGAGATAATCGACACCGCCGCCGGATTCTCCCTGAAGGACTTCGCTGGAGGCGACAATGCTACTCCAGGCGAAAGCTCCTAACAACAGAAACGCAGGCAGCCGCACTGTCCACGTCCATTCCACTTTGCTGAAGCCAAAAATCTGCGCCAAGCCCCAATAGATCGCACGGATGAACAAGCCAATGCCCCACAAACAGGAGATACTCGCGCCGGGGAACAGCAAGAGAAAGCCGCCAAGCACACCCGCAATCGCACCGCTTGCGCCAATACTGGGTATATCCACACCCTGTGATTTGACAATGCCGCTGCCGATGCCCGCAATCATACCGCACGATAAGTAAAATAAGATGAATCGCCAATGTCCACAGGCGTCTTCCAGGCGCCTGCCAAATGTCCACAGGTACAGCATGTTGCCGACGAGGTGACTGAAGTTACCGTGCATGAACATCGACGTAAAGGCGACAAACGCACCAATGCTGACACTTTGTTGGAGGGTCGTGCTGCGGTAGCCGTAACTGTAAACGTCGATAGCGCCCGAATAATATTCATCTAAAGCATCGTTAAACGTGCGCCTGAATTCAGGGTCGTCGATGCTGCGGACGCTGGAAGGCAGGGTAGCGATCATACGCGGGATGGAGTAAATCTTCGCCGCCTGCCAGAAGCCAAAGACCATACAGTTGATAAAGATCAGGAGAATCGTTGCCCAGGGAATCGTGCGATAACGCACTGTTTTGTGGTCATTGATGGGCAGCGGATAGCGCAGCGCAGAGAGGAGGACACTCACAAACAGCTCAAAAGCTAAATATAGGACCACAACCTATCTCTCAGAAACAGCCAATCAGGTCATTGAGTGTATCGTTTTCAAAGAAGGGCGCGACATCGCAGAAGCTCGGAAGTTCAGGGCGAACGGGATTTGCCAGCAAGCGCAGCGCCGTGCTGAACACCAACGCAAACGCGCCCACCAGCATTACGCTGCCAATCAAGCCCAATACAGCGCGCACAGGCACAGGGATCATCGGCAGCGTCGTCTGTTCCTGTATCACGCCGCCATGCTCCTCACCATCGTAGCCCTCGTCCGGCACATTCCCGCCGAGCAAGCGTGCTAAGCCGCGCTGCTGTGGCGAAGAGGTTGCCGTGATGAGCAGATAGCCGCCGACAACGCCTAAGCCAACGCCTGCCCAACGCCCAGCACCCAGGCGCAGCATATTTAATCCAGCATCCTGAAACGCCAGCAGCAGGAACGCCGCGCCGAAGCCCAACGCCTCGCGCCACGCCATGAAGATACTGCCGCGCTCGTTATCGGTCATGATCGGCACATAGTCTTTCATGCGCTTGTCGGCAGTTTTGCCCTCTTTAGTGCCCGTGCCGAGCGCCGCAGCACGATCATAGTACATCGCCGCGACACGTTCCTTGTTAATTTCGTTATGCAGATCGCCCAACCGCAGCAGAATCTTTTGACTTTTGGGATGCGAGTCGAGTGATTCTTTGAGGATTTGAATCGCGCGGGCGTTATTTTTGGTGCGGATATAATAATCGGCGATCATGATGACGACGCTTTCGTTGGCTTGAGGCAATTGCACAACGTCATCGCGCAGATCGTCTGCCGTTTTGCTGTCTTTTTCACGCTCAGCAATTTCAATCGCTGTGAGGTAAATTGAAGGGTGATCGGTGCCGCTGTTGATGGCGCGCCATACGAGTTCTTTGGCGTCCTCCATATAGCCCAGCTTGCTCAGGTAGCGCACGGAATTGCGCATTGCTTCCTCATGGTCATATTGAATTTGCAGCACTTTGACCCACTGCTCAATAGCGGTTTCAACGTCGTCGTTTTCGATCCGTTTATTTGCCTTGTCCAGCAACAGGCTGACGCGGCGTTTTTCAGTGAGTGACAGTTCACGGCGCTGGTGCGCAGGGATGGTACGCTGCCCCGAAGTCGTGTGGCGCGTGTCGGGGTCAGCGTCTTCCAAAGCGGGAATAGGAGGCGTGATAGGCGGCACAGCAAGCGTCTGTGTCGTCTGCGTGGACACAGGTTTGGGCAGCGGAGGCACAGGAGCAAGGGCGTTGGTGGTTTGTGTAGTCTTCTTTTTGGCAGGGGTGATAACGGCAGTGAGAAGTTCTTCGCGCATCGCCAGCGCCTGTTCATTTTCGGGGTTGATCTTCAACGCGCGCTCGATGCAATCCATTTGCTGTCGCGGTTCGTCCAGCGTGCGTGCCAGCCACAACCACGCCATCTCATTGTGCGGTTGCAGCTTAAGCGACTGCATCAGCATTTTGCGCGCATTTTCCCTGTCGTCGTTATTACGAATGGCAATCACCGCATCACGAAATAACGTTTGCGCTTCGTTCACAAATCCCCCTCAACACAGGGTTCAAACTGCGTC
>CALMZT010001296.1 GCA_937870805.1 uncultured Chloroflexota bacterium | reverse complement strand
AACGAGCAGGAAACGGTGACGATGATGGCAAGCCATGCCGCACACAAAGCGGTTGCTATGGCGAACATCACGCCGGAACAAATCAAGCTCGTCATTTCGCATGGCAGCGAACACAAAGATCATCTGGTGTGGAACGCCGCCTCGAAAATTCAGCACAACGTCGGCGCGACGAATGCGTATGCGTTTGAGATCTATGCGCTGTGTGCGGGTGCGCCGATTGCTATGAACACCGCGCGAGGAATGATGTTCGCTGACCCACGCTTGCAATATGTGCTGCTGGCAGCGGGCAGCCGCGAAAATGACCTCATCAACCTGCGCAACGAGCGTTCGCGCTTTATGTTCAACTTTGGCGCGGGCGGCGGGGCGATGTTGTTACACAGGGACGCGACGAAAAATCTGATACTGGGTGCGGCGGCGATCACCGATGGCAGCCTGTCGGAGTCGGTGATTTTAACGGAAGCGGCGATTGGCGAAGGGGCTGAAGTCGTGGGCGAACTGCGCGGGCGGCTGGACGTGACCAACCCTCACTATATGGCGAAGCGTCTTGGAGCGAACTCGCTGGAGAACTTCGCGCGCGTCATCCGTGAGGCGGTGGAAAGCGGCGGCGCAAGCATGAGCGATGTGAAGTTTTTGGGCATCACGCACATGAAGCGCTCGTTTTACCTCGAAATCCTTGAGGCTGTCGGGCTGACGCCGGAACAGTCGGTATACCTGGAAGACTACGGGCATGTTCAGAGCGTCGATCAAGTGCTGGCGCTGGAATTGGGCTTAGCGCAGGGCAAGATCAAGGATGGCGATTTGATTGTGCTGGCAGGCGCAGGGACGGGGTATACGTGGAGCGCAGTGAGTGTGCGATGGGGGTAGAATAGTGATGAGTGAGGAGTGTAGGAGTCAAATCATGGTTAATTTCAAACTACAGATGCATGTGGGTAAAGACAAAGTATTAAGATTCGAACTTCCGTTGGATGTTGGGGATACAGATGTGGTTGTTGATGTGGTTGTCCAAACCGCGCCGACAACCGAACCAGAGACTGACGCACTAGGCTGGCCCATTGGCTTCTTTGAACGCACTTATGGCTCGATGGCAGATACAGGTTTGGAGCGTCCACCACAGGGCGAATTTGAAGTAAGATACGAGATCGAATGAAGTATTTGTTGGACACTAATACTTGCATTCGTTACTTGACGAGACGTGCGCCTAATATTGTCGCCAAAATGCCGACTGTGCCGCCAAGTGATATTGCTGTTTGCTCTATTGTGAAAGCAGAACTATTTTTTGGTTCTGCTAAAAGTAATGCGTCAGAGAAAACGCTGGCAGGACAACGCGAATTCATGAATCAATTCCACTCGTTTCCTTTTGATGATGCAGCGGCGCTTCAATATGCACACATTCGCGCTCAACTTGAAAAACGTGGCACGCCCATTGGTCCAAATGACTTGATGATTGCGGCGATCACGATGGCAAACAATCTCATTTTAGTAACCCATAACATCGCGGAGTTCAGCCGCGTTGAGGGTTTAAAGATCGAAGATTGGGAAGCCTGACCCACTGATGATTCGATTTTTAGCCCAAGTCTCTGGTCTATTGATAGTGTTGTTCATTTGCGCAATATCGAGCGTGACACTTATTACAAAATTTAGCACTTTTAATGAAATCGATCAAACAAGATATGAGCTACAAACAATTATGAACTGTCAGTCTCCATGCATTATGGGAATTCAAATGGGGATCACGCTTGATGAAGTGTTGAATATTCTAAATCACCATGAATGGGTTGGTGAAATCAATACATCACCCTGGGAGATGCAAGGCAGTGGTACAAATATTAGATGGACATGGAGTGGGCAACAGCCCCCATTCATTGATGAGCAGAGAGAAGGTTCTTTACAAACAGAGCTTTTTGCCAGAAACAATACAGAAGTAGTTGTATCGATGAGTCTACAAACGAGCTTGCGATTCGAGGATCTATATAACGTTTTAGGAGCTACAGAGTTTGGTTCTCATTTTTATCAGGGAGAGTCATACATCGAGCATCCTTTTATCTCCTATAGCATTCTCTATAATGACTCGGCTCTAAACTTGCAAACCAGTATCAGTACAACAATACCCTGTCCTGCGACATTAATACTATATTGGAACGCACGCACTCGCATAGGATTAAGTTCATATACTGGAATCGATTACTTTATGCCTCCCAATGAGTTATCTCAACTGTGCAATCAATAAATTGTTTGATTATTAGGAGAAAATATGATTTTGGCATCTGATTGGATTGCTTTCCACGCAGACCGCACGCCCGAAAAGCTGGCACAGATCGACCAGCAGACGGGGCGGCGCTTCACCTACGGCGAGATGAATGATCGCGTGGCGCGGCTGGCGGGCTTCCTGCGCGAACAATGGGATGTGCAGCAAGGTGATCGCGTGGCGATTCTGGCGAAAAATTGTACCGATTATTTTGAGTTCGAGTTCGCGTGTATCAAGCTCGGCGCGATGATGCTGCCGCTGAACTGGCGGCTGGCTGAACCGGAACTGCTGTTCATCCTCAACGACGCCGAAGCGAAAGGCATTGTGTACGACGCCGAGTTCAGTGATCGGATTACGGCGCTGGTCAGTGGCTCGACGGCGAAACGGACGCTGTGTATTACCCCTCTCCCTAGCCCTCTCCCCGCCAGCGGAGAGAGGGAACAAGACGGGACTGATTCGTATGAAGAGGCGATTGCGGGAACGACAACGCGCGTGGTGATGAATCCGCAAACGACGCACGACACGCCGCTGACGATCATGTACACGGCGGGCACGACGGGGCGTCCGAAAGGCGTGCTTATCACACACGGCATGACGCTGTGGAACGCCATCAACATCACGACGCCGACGGGACTGAACCACGACAGCGTGTTTTACTGCGTGCTGCCGACGTTCCACACGGGCGGGCTGAACCTGTACTGCAATCCCATTTTTCATCTTGGCGGCACAAATATCATTGCGCGGCAGTATGACCCCGCCGTGACACTGCAAACGCTCACTGACCCGACATTGGACGTGACGCATTTCTTCGGCGTGCCTGCGATTTACCTGTTCCTGGCGCAGCATCCTGATTTCGACAAGACGGATTTGAGCCATATTCACTCGTGGGGCTGCGGCGGCGCGCCGATGCCCGTTGCGCTGCTGCAACAATATGCAGCTAAAAACATCATCGTGCAATTAGGCTTCGGCATGACCGAAACCAGCCCAACGGTGTTCCTGATCGACAAACATCGCTCATTGAAGAAGCCGTCATCCGTTGGCAAGCCGCTGCTGCATACGCGCGTGCGTGTCGTGCGCGAGGATTTCAGCGACGTAAACCCCGGCGAAATCGGCGAAGTGCTTATCAGCGGACCGAACATCACGCCCGGCTACTGGAAACGTCCTGATGCGAACGAGAGCAGCTTCACCACCGACGAGCACGGAAACCGCTGGTTGCATTCGGGCGACGCGGGCACAGTAGATGACGAGGGCTGCATTTACATCGTGGATCGTTATAAGGACATGTATATCAGCGGCGGCGAAAATGTTTACCCGGCTGAAATCGAGCAGGTGATTTTCCAGATTGCGGAAGTGGCGGACGCGGCAGTGATTGGCGTGCCGGACGAACGCTGGGGCGAAAGCGGGATGGCGATTGTCGTCGTCAAAGCCGATTGCGAACTGACCCAGGAGCGCATCATTGACTACTGCAAAGCGCATCTGGCAAAGTTCAAAGTGCCGAAAGCGGTGATGTTCATCGACGTGCTGCCGCGCAACGCTGCCGGAAAGGTGTTGAAACGCGAGTTAAGGACACAGTTTATTCCGCAGCCAAACAAATAGAATTTGAACCGTCAAGACGCCAAGTTCGCCAAGAGAGGAGAAGGGCACAGCGTGTTATGCCCCTGCAATAGTTACTGCTTTGCCAT
>CALMZT010001295.1 GCA_937870805.1 uncultured Chloroflexota bacterium | reverse complement strand
TGTAGAAGCGCGGCGGCGGGCGATCTTTACCGAAATGCAGCGTATTTACGGGAACAACTGGGGACAAGGCGCAACCAACAACGATTATCTTGGCGTGCGCAAGAGTGTGACGAGACGCTTTAACCGACGCATGACCTTTTTTCATCATTTCGTGACTTATCTCATCACAAACGTGATGATCGCTATCGTCTGGTCAAGTGTGCTGACTGCGCTGCAAAATGCCAGTCCAACGCTTCAGCCTATTCTGCAACTGCCCATCCCACTCATCATCGCCATCTTATGGGGCATTTGGCTGGTGGTCGATGGATTGAAAGTGGTGTTCAGTCCGCTGCTAGGCGACGAAGCACGCGAACGCGCTCATGAGCAGCAGATCGCGCGTAAACGGAAGACAGGGGAAATCCCGAACCCGTCGATTGCATCGCGGGCACGGATGAGTGCGAACGACAGGCGGCGACCCGGCAAATAATTGGCAAGGGTGCATTGGTGTAGTTAAATTGAGCGTTCGTCAAAACCTCACCCCCTAGCCCCCTCTCCCCTTTAAGAAACACTGCGGAATGGGGAGTCCAGGCACGTGGAGAGGGGGAATCGCACTCGCGCAGCGAAACGTCTCGCAAGAAAACATGCTCAAGCGTGTAGTAAACGGAGATGTCTAAAGAAGTTCTCCGCGATACTGTCACTTAATCACAGCACATGAGCCAAAATCCGCATCTTTATCGTCCTGATACAAGGGATATAATGAGGATGCATTGAATCGGTAACATATTCTCGGAGCAGCGTAAATGGCTCTGCAAGAAGGACAGCAGATCGGTCAATACCGTATCATCGCCCAAATCGGTCAGGGCGGGATGGCGACGGTCTATAAAGCCTATCATGCGCGTTTAGATCGGCATGTGGCGATCAAAGTGATGCATCAAGCGCTGCTCGATGACCCGACGTTTAAAGCGCGTTTTGAGCGCGAGGCACAGATTGTCGCGCGGCTGGAACACCCCAACATTGTCCCGGTGTATGATTTTGACGAGCTTGAGGGGCAGCCATTTCTGGTCTTCAAAGAGATCGAAGGCGGCACACTGAAAACGCTCATCACCGAAGCGCGGCTGTCGTTGAATGAAACGGTGCGTATCATGTCGCTGGTTGGCAATGCACTGACTTATGCCCATCAACGCGGCGTACTGCACCGCGACATTAAACCAAGCAATATCATTATTGACCCCGAAGGCACACCCTATTTAACAGACTTCGGCTTGGCACGCATGGCGCAGTCGGGTTCGTCAACAATGAGCGCCGATATGCTGCTAGGCACGCCGCATTACATTTCACCCGAACAGGCAAAAGGCGAAAGTGACCTCGACGCCCGCACTGATGTTTATTCGTTCGGTGTCGTGCTGTATGAGATTGTCGTCGGGCGTGTGCCCTTCGGTGGGACAACACCATATGCCATTGTCCACGATCACATCTATACGCCTGTGCCGAAGCCAACTTCGATAAACCCCAACATCCCGCCCGCCGTCGAAGCGGTGCTGTTGAAGGCGATGGCAAAAGACCCTGCTGAACGTTACGCCAGTGCCAGCGAATTGATGCAAGCGTTTCGTGATGCTGTGGCAGGTGTGAGCCGCATTGAACCTGCACCGCCCGCCGCAAAAGCTGCGCCGCAATCAGCAGAAACGAATTCGCTGAGTGCTGCACTGTCTCAGCAGCAGCCCAGTGGCTCACGCCCACTGATTGACTTTAAAGTTCCCGATGGGCAAAAACGCTTTGTGCAAATTCCGACGCCGCCGCCGACATCCATCGATAACTCTTTAGACAGCGTGTTTCGGCAGGTGGGCGAACGCTTCAAAGAAATTGGAATGCAGTTAAAGGAAGAATTAGATCGCTCTGGCGTGGTCGATGAGATCAAACGCCAAGTGGAGGTCGCGCGGGCACAGGCGGAACAGGGTCGCTTCCCCGGCATCCAATCGCCCATGCAGCATATCCCCGCGCAGCGTGCCGTCGACGAAGAATGGGGGATGAGTGAAAAAGAGGTACGCCGCCGCGCGAAAGAGCGCATCGGCAACCGCAGCGGGTTGGTGGGGCACACCGTCGCTTATCTGCTGTTTATTACTGCGTTCACGCTGGTTTGGGGACAGCTTTCATCCCTCATTGTTGCTGAGCTAGGGAGTGCGCCCGACTGGGTTATCCAACTGATTGAACAAGCCAATATGCCGCTGGTGGTCGCGCTGGGTTGGGGGATTGGCTTGGCAAATCACTTTGTCGATTTCCTTTCAAAAACCACCGGACGCATCGAGGCACGCCGCCGCGCTATCTTTAGGCAAATGGGACGTATCTACGGCGATAATTGGCAGCAAGACGCCAGCGATAAGCAGTACAAAAATGTG
>CALMZT010001294.1 GCA_937870805.1 uncultured Chloroflexota bacterium | reverse complement strand
GGCGACGTCGTCGCGCACGTGGACCGCCCGCCGGAGCACGACACGCGATGGCTGGGCGCCGACGCGGCGTTACAGGTGGTCAGTTACGAGAGTCACGCATGGGCGATCAGGCGATGGGCGCGATTCAATACGTAGCCTTCCTGCGTGCGATCAACGTCGGGGGCCGCGTCGTCAAGATGAGCGAGCTGAAGACGGTGTTCGAGCAGCTCGACCTCGATGCCGTGAGCGCGTTCATCGCAGGGGGCAAGGTCATGTTCCAATCGCGGAAGCCGGCCAACGCGCGGCACGCCCGCCCCGCCCGGGAGGACGGGCCCAAGGGGCTCAACATCCTCGGCACCTTCGCCCACCACCCCGAGCTGGCCCAGGCCTTCTTCACCTTCAACGGCCACGTGCAACTGGCCACCTCGTTGACCCCCCGGCACCGCGAGCTCCTCATGCTTCGGGTGGCGACGGTGCGCACGGCCATGCCGCCGCCCGCGTGGTGGATTACGTCGAATGTGCTGGCGGGCTGCTTGTGCGGCGCGTGTTCAGTCGTGGCTGCGCTGCCGATTTTGCCACTGGTATGCTCGTTAGGTCCGCCGATCTTTGGGCTGGTCACGGGGCTGGTGATCGTCCATGCGCTGCGTGAGAGAAATGATGAATAAGAGACACTGTTGCGCTGGCGATGTGTGATGCTAGAATGCCGCCGAGTGATCTCATGCGAGGAGGGTTGAAGTGGAAAATACACAATCGACGCCGAAATATTCATTCTGGTTTACAGTGGTGGTGGGCGTTTTCATTGCCTGCTTGATTACTGCCAATATCACAGCCGTGAAAATCATTAACATCGGCGGCATCTTTTTTGACGCGGGAACCCTAGTCTTTCCACTGAGTTATATCACGGGCGATGTGCTGACTGAAGTCTACGGTTTTCGTCAGGCTCGGCGCGTGATCTGGTTTGGCTTCGTCTGCAACCTCATTGTTGTGATCGGGATTACGCTGGGTCGTTTCTTGCCGGGCGCACCCGAACCCTTTTGGAGCGATGCATCACAAGCCGCTTATGAGCTGATTTTAGGCTTTGTGCCACGCCTGTTGATTGCATCATTTATCGCCTACCTTATTGGGGAATTTGCGAACTCATTTGTGCTTGCCAGGATGAAAGTGGCAATGAAAGGGCGTCACTTATGGGCGCGCACGATTGCATCGACTATCGTGGGGCAGGGGTTAGATTCAATCGTGTTCATCATCATCGCCTTCGCGGGCACGCTGCCCTCAACCGAACTGCTGTCGTTGATTTTCATTCAGTGGGTTTTCAAGAGTGTCTACGAAGCGCTGGCGACTCCACTGACGTACATCGTGGTCAATTTCATCAAGCGCAAGGAAGGCATTGATACCTACGACACGGCGATCTCGTTCAATCCGCTGTCGCTGGCAGACTAGTGGTCAGTAAAACGTGGAGGTCGAGTCGCTAACGTCCTCTGCGAAAATGGACTTGTAAGCGGCGACGATGCGATTGTGACGCAGCGCCTTATGCTTTTCAACTTCGACGGCTATAATGACTATGATATTGGTATAAACGAACAACTAAAAACGAATAACTGATAACTGTTTACTGACAACTGAAAACTACCCTATGGCTCAAAACTCATTTGTTCTTCCTGACTATCACTTTTTGCTCATCGCGCCAAATTTAGGCGCGGAATGGCTGTTCGCCGGAGCACGAGTGTACTGGCAGACCTTTCGCCCCACTGTCATCAGCGACTTTGAACTGCTGCGTTTGATTCCGCTGCGCTTTTCGTTAGCAGTAACCTGTGTCGCCCGCCGTGATATTGTCGATCAGTACCGCGAACAGCTCAGACAGGCTGCGCCGCGCGCCTTGTTCGATCCTGTGGTTTATGATTACGTCGAAGATGTGCAGTTGACGCTGGATGGACGCGCGCAGTTGTACCAGCCGTTTGGCGTGCCTGTGCCGCCGACGCTGACGCCGACCATCACGCCGCTGCCCAGCAACACACCGGGACCTGCGCCGACTGAAGGCGTGCCCGCCACGCGCGAACCCGCCGGATACATCACCCAAACGCCGCCCCCTACACCCGGAGGTTAACCATGCGTCTTGACGAATACGTTTGGTCACGCAACCCGCGCGGCTTGCACAGCATTGGCGCGTTCATTCGCCCGGATATTCAACGTTATACCAGTCTCCAGTTGGGTTGGGCGAAGCTGGTTTCTGAAAATGTTGAGCACATCGAAATTTGTACCAACCTGCTTGCCGCCAACATCACGCCTATCGTCCGCGTCTACCTGACACCGGGGCAAAATGCCGAGCCTTTGCCGCCGCAAGCGTTCAGCCAGATTGCGACGTATGCCGCGCTGGGCGTCAAATGGTTTGAACTGTACAACGAGCCGAATCTGCCCGTCGAATGGCCCGGCGGCACGAACGTTGACTATCGCAACACGCCGCTGCTCAACATGCTTGTAGATCGCTGGATGCCCTGGGCGGAATACGTCGCCAGTTTAGGCTGCTATCCCGGCTTCATTTCGCTGGCAGAAACTGATTCGCCGCCGCTGGCAACGGTGTATTGGATTGACACGATGTTCGGCTACATCTCGTCGGCATATTATCAGCGCTTCACCTCGCTGTTGGCGAACGGCATGTGGTACGCCACACATCCCTATGTGCTGAATCATTTTTATCAGGAAGTGCCCGGCGGCGGACCACTCAGCGCCCGCCCGAACGATGGCTTAAATCCGCAGGAACCCGGCTGGCATTTTGAATATCCCTACGATCCCATTTGTCAATCTACCGACCCCGGACGCACAGTGTACGGTGGTACACCGCAGACGCCCAACGGCGACCCTGTAGGTTTGATTGCTACGGGACAGTTTCTCAACGAGCGCTCATCGGCGATTTTCGGCACGCAGGCGGTGCCTGTCGTGGGGACTGAAGGCGGTATCGATTTGCCACAGGCAGGCGAAACCATTCAACGCGACAACCGCTATCCCGGCGTCACCTTATTGAGCAACGGCGAAGGCACGGTAGCGATGTTCGATTGGTGCGCAACGTCTGCGCCGCCCTGGTTTTTCGGTTCATGTATTTGGAAGGAAGATGAGTATTACAATCGCGGCGGTTATGCAATCGACAGATTACAGCGTTACGCACCGATTCTCAAAACCGTGCCGCCGATTGACGTGATTGGCGGAGGCACATATACGATTCAACCGTTTATTCCGCCAGCGGGTCCGGGACCGATACATGGTGAACCCACCTATCATATGGTGATTTTAGCGCCCGGTTTAGACCCGGGCTGGTTCTTCGATACAGCGTTCGCCTATTGGAGCGCGTTCCGTCCCATCGTGACCACGCTCACCGATTTCGTCAACTACATCCCCTATGCCTACAGCCTGGCGACGACGGTGATTGCAACGCCTGATACCGCCGACTTGCTGCGGCAGGCAATCAGCGCTCCCTATCCCAATATTCTGTTTGATTTGATTGTGGCAGAGGGCAGTATCGACAGTGTGGCGCAGGTCTTAAATGATCGGGTGGCACGCAGCGCGCCGTTTGGTTAGCTCCCGCCGTATTTGCGAATGGCTTCCAGCGCGTCCATCGTGCCGATGCGTTCCAGCGCGTGAATGGCGGCGACGTACAGTCCGCGATCAAAAGAACGTGTACGTTCGAAATGTGCGCCTGTGCGGTTCTGGCGCAGGATTTCGCGCAGCGCAGGTACAGCCGAACGATGGCGGATGTCGCCGAGCGCTTCCGCAGCCGCACACGAAACGATGTAATCCTCATCATTCAGGAGTTCAGACAGCGCAGGTACAGCCGTCGCGTCGCCAATGTTACCTAATGCTCTGGCAGCGGCTGCCCGTATCTCTGATGGGCGATTGCTGAGGGCTTTGATTAGTTCAGGCACGACACTGTTGCTGCCCGCCTGTCCTAGTTTTTCAGCCGCGATTCGGCTCATCTCACGGTCTACACTGTGAAGGTAAGTGACCCACTTCTTGATGTACTCGGTGCTCATCACGACAAAACTTTCATGGCAAATAATTCGTATGAATTAATTACATCATATTACGCGACTAATCCCAATACATTCCCTTAAGGATAATATGAAATTTTCCCGAAGGCAACTTATGGAGAAATCAATTAGACTGCGAACAATGGGCTTAAGCCCATTGTTGAGGTAAATCATTCGTGTTCGTTTTGATTTTTCCATTAGATTGTTTGGATCTTTCGTTTGCTCGGTCCAAGCTGTGCTGCAACTTGCCCCATCAGATGCCCGTGTACAGGCACCAGCAGCGCCGCCGTGAATATCCAACCGATACATGGAATCGCCGAACCCAGCACACCAATGACCACATTTGCCAGCGTCGCCCACAACCACCACTGGAACAGCAGGGTAGTGTTGGCGCGGATAATGTCGAACAGTTCAGTGAAGCGGAAGAACGACTCGACGCGCCGCGTTTCGGCAAAGCGTACCGTACCAACGACTTGCAGCGGCACCGTAATCAGGTTGATGAGCAGCAGCACCGGGAACAGGCAGCAGCAGACGGCGATAACGGCAAACAAGCCGCTGTTGGCGTTGAAGATGGTGGTCAGCAGACATACGCCGATGATGTTGGGTAAGTTATAGATCGTGCCCGCAATCAGCAAGCCAACGCCTGTGTTGATCTTCTCACCAAAGTTTGTCCAGCGCGGCAAAGCTACAGGCATCCCGTCGCGTACATTCTGCATGATTTCCAGTTGATAGCCCCACAGCGCCGCCAGCGCAATGAAGCCTATAGGAAACAGCAGCACAGCGAACGACAGCAGTGCTGTGATTGCTAATTTCTCCAGAATTTGCTTATCGTTGAAAATCTCGTTAAATACACGTTCCGGGTTAATCAATCCTCTGTCCTCATCTGATCGACAAGCACCTTCATTATGGGACAAACATGCAAAATTCGCTACAATTCACCTTATGATTAGACGATTTCTCCTTTACCTCTCACAAGCGGCATGGGCGCGCAGCGTTACTACCCGTTTAGCCGCAGCACGCCGTGTCGCGCGGCGCTTTGTCGCAGGTGAAACGCTCGACGAAGCGCTGGAAGTTACGCGCAAGCTGAACGCGAAAGGTCTGCTGGTGACGCTGGATTATCTGGGTGAAAGCGTAACCAGCGCAGAGGATGCGCGCGGCGTGATGGAAGCCTATCGCTGGATTCTGGAACGCATCGCCAGTGAAAAAGCGCAAGCCAGCGTCTCGCTCAAGCTGACGCATCTCGGCTTGGACATCAGCGAAGAGTTATGCCAGACCAATCTGCGCCACATTCTCAGCATCGCCAAGGAGCGCAGCATCGGCGTCACCATTGACATGGAGAGCACACAGTACACCGATACGACGCTGCGTATTTACCGCACCATGCGCGATGAATATGGCTTTGACAATGTAGGCACAGTAATTCAGGCGTATCTCTATCGCAGCGAAAATGACATGCGTGACCTCGCGGCAGAAGGCGCTCACATCCGCTTATGCAAAGGCGCTTATCTTGAGCCGCCGACGGTTGCTTTTCCGTTGAAAGCCGATGTTGATGCAAACTATGTCAAGCTGACGAGACAGTATTTGAGTGCGCCACCTGCTGGCACATCGTCGCTTGCCGATGAGCGTCCGTACCTGTGCATCGCCACGCACGACGAGAAAATGATCCAAGCCGCCGAAAATATCATCAAGGAATCGAAAGTGTCTCCTGCGCGTTATGAATTCCAGATGCTCTACGGCATTCGCGGCGCGCGTCAGGAAGAACTCGCTAAGCAGCACAAGATGCGCGTCTATGTGCCGTTCGGTACAGCCTGGTATCCCTACTTCATGCGCCGCCTCGCGGAACGTCCCGCTAATCTGTGGTTCTTCGCCCGCAGCTTCTTCGCCCGTTGAAATAAATCCGACACCCTCTCGCTGTTCGTATACTTATGGAGAAATCAATTAGACTGCGAACAATGGGCTTAAGCCCATTGTTGAGGTAAATCATTCGTGTTCGTTTTGATTTTTCCATTAGAATAGCGCTCTGTAGCCATTGCCGACTGGGACTTCGTTTCAAACTGAATTCTTTGAGCTGTAAACAGCGTTGCCTTCGCGTAGGGTAAACGACGTGCGCGCGTTATGGATAAGATTACAGCTTCGACATAAGATGTTCGTATCTTGTCAAAACCTGCAACCTTTGGATGCTTTTGTACGTCTAAGTTGTCAGTGAAAGGATGTGAACGATGTTGAATGTTGCGCAAACCGTCATCGAAATGCCACAGTGCAAAATCGCGCGCTGCCCAAGTTGCGATAGCCACAGCGGGTTCGTCTACAAGGGACAGCAGCGTTGGTCAGAACGTGTGGCAAAAGCAGCGGGGATGACCCAAACGGTACACCTGTGGATGTGTGACACCTGTCAGACGACCATTGTCACGCCAGATGTCGAGGTCTCGTAGGGGCAAGGCATTGCCTTACCCCTTTTCAATGAACGTTCACTAATTCGGCGCGTGCAGCCCGACCTTATTCCCTTCGCTGTCGAGCAGGAAACCAATCCAGCCGTTTGCCCCAATCGACATCTTCGGCGCAAGCACTTTACCACCCGCCGCCTCAACACGTCCCAACACCGTATCCAGATTATCAGGCGTGCCGGTATTCAGATAGATCACCGTGCCAGTGGTCGCCGGGACGTAACCATCCGCTTTGGCAAGCGCTCCGCCGACGCTTTTTTCGTCCGATGGAAACAAGCCATAGGGTGTGCCCGACGACTCATCTTTGTGAATTTCAGTATTCAAAATGGTGCCGTAGAACTTCGCCGCGCGCTCATAATCAACTACCGGGATTTCAAACCAATTGATCGCGTTCTGCATGGTGTCAGCTCCTGATGGAATAAATGTTCGATATTCACAGAATAGCCGACGCGAGTGACAACGTTATGTCAGCAGTGCTTCACGATATTGTTCCAAAATCTTTTGCG
>CALMZT010001293.1 GCA_937870805.1 uncultured Chloroflexota bacterium | reverse complement strand
TCCGCGATGGTCAGGTCCTCGACGACGCGGAGGACGATCACGATCCGATGCTCCGGTCCGAGCTGATCGAGTGCCCGGCGCAGGGCGTCGCGTTCTCCGGAGCTCGCGAACGGGTCGGTGAGGAGGCGATCAGCCGGCTCGACCCACGTGATCCGCGAAGCGCCGCGTCGCCGCAGCCGCGCCCGGCACTCGTTCACGAGGATGCGGTCGAACCACGCCCCGAGCCGGTCCGGATCGCGGAGCTCGTCCCAGTTCAGCCAGGCCCGGACCGCGGCATCGTGGACGGCGTCCTCGGCGTCGACGGAATCACGAAGCACCACTGTCGCGAGCCGGTAGGCCCGCTCAAGCCGAGCCTGGGTGAACTGCTGGAATGCCTCGCGGCGAGCGGCGGTGGAACGGGCGGCGCAGTAGAAAACTCCTAAGCGGATATATCTTTTGCAGAAATCTTTTCAATGACTTCTGCAACTTGCTTGCCTGCCGCCGTTGGAGATGAGGCTCTCAAGATTTGAAGCCGTTTGAGTGCTGATGGAACTTGGCTCATCTCTACATCTTCAATCAACACAGGTATAATCTTCTTGTTGTCTGCAATTGCAGCCCCAAGTTCAAAAAACATCCAAGGACTGGCAAGATTGTTTGAACTAATCAATACGACGAAAACATGGCTTTGCCTTAAAGCTTCTTCTACTTTTTCTTGCCAAGTCTCACCAAGCATGATTTCATCAACTGACCAAGCCTGAGCACCTGCTTCACGCAGCGCCGCCGTAAATTCTGCTACCCAAGGTCGATCCTTAGAGGAGTATGATAGGAAAACATCATATTGAGTATTAGCCATTGCCACTTTTCTCCACCGTCGCTCTAAGTTGCTCAAAATATTGATCAATATCGTTCAGATGAATAATGTCTCGTTTTTTGAGAAAGACAGGCACATTAGGCTGCGCTTGAAATTTCTTTATCGTTAATCCGCGCAGGACGACAATAATTGGAATGCGACGTATCCAAGCCGCACCAATCTCCGTCCAAACATATGGGCGTTCCAATGCCCAAGGGGTAAATAACACTATAAGTTCATCCGCTTTCTCCAGAAATGTGAGAATGTCCTCTTCAAGCTCAGCACCAATATCGACATCTGCCTCATCGAGAAACGGCTTTGCCCCACAAAGCGTAATCTCTTTTGCGATTTGGCGGGCAACCCATGTGTCTTCTCCAGAATGGCTGACGAAAACAAGTTTAGCGTCGGGGCTTGTAGACATCGACGGGATTTTGCCTTCCAGAGCAAAAACTTAGTAATAACTCTAAGGTGGATTGTACCATGATTCTTTATGCCACAGGTTCTGTAAACCTCCAATTTAACGATTGAGCATTACGGTGCGGGCGCATAACGCTGTGCGACGATGGCTTGCCCCTCTGGACTTTGAATCCACGCGATGAAGGCGCGGAAATCGGTGACAGGCTCTTCGATGCCTACAACGTAGATAATGGAACGTAGTGGATAGCTATTGTTGGCAACGTTTTCTTGCGTGGGTTCTACGTCGTCTAATGTGATGGCGCGTACTCGCTGATCTATGTAGCTGATGGACACATAACCAATGCCTCCACGCAGCGCAGACACACTTCTGACCATCGCCGCGCTTGTGGGGACGACACGCGCCATCAAGGTCGTGCGCCGCGTGCCCATCACTTGCGTCTCAAACTCTGCGCCTGTACCGCTGCCCTCCTCGCGGGTGATGACATCAATCGCAAGATCAGCGCCGCCAACTTCGCGCCAGTTGATGATTTCACCTTCGTAGATGCGCCGCAACTGCTCAGTGGTGAGCGCGGAAACGGGATTATTGGGGTGCAGGATCACTGCGATGCCATCTTGACCAATCGGGTAGCCCAGCAGAGGACTTTCAATCGGCAGGTGGGTCGTGACGAAGTAGGGCATCTCCAAGCGCATCACGCGCTCAATCATGGCGTCGTAATTGCCCGGATAAATGCGAATATCGCTGTAATCGACGTCGGCCATATGAGTGCAAACGCTGTTTAAAAAG
>CALMZT010001292.1 GCA_937870805.1 uncultured Chloroflexota bacterium | reverse complement strand
AAGGCGTAAAAGACTTTGCGCGCGGCTGTATGCGTACCTATTTGATCTTGAAAGAGAAAGCTGCTCGTTTTAATGACGATAAAGAAATCCAGGAATTACTCACGGAAGCTAAGAAAGATGAGGGAACTTATTCCTATCTAGCGGGTGGCTTTAGCAAAGAAAAAGTGTCGCGGCTGAAAGCGGAAAATTTTGACCGTGAGGCGATCAGCGCGCGTGGACTGCGTTATGAACGTCTCGATCAATTGACGATTGAACTGCTGTTAGGTGTGCGCTAGCCGAATTTATAAGGCGGTTGGTAGCTTTATTAGCCGTCGATCCTTTATGATAAGTAGTGTTAGGTTTGATCTGTGCAAAAGCAGTAAAATGGTAGCAGGTGGAGACGAGGAATACTGTAATGGCTACTCAGTTTTTGAATGATCGCACTTATCCTGTCGATATACGTCTAGGCATCATCTATAACGATCCTTACGAGGATGAAGCGGAATGTGGATTGGGCAGTGAGAAGTATCATGGTCTTGGCACAATCGGTATTAAAGGTATTCACTTATCGACCTCTGAGATGTATCAGGATTTTCGTATAGAACCCGCACGTACTGAACCTTCTGCTGCATATCAGAAGTGGGCGAAAAGCGGGTTTCATACCTTCATCAATCCTGATGAAGGATTAGATACAAAGCCAGTACGCCCAAGCGGGCTTGACATCCTCCGCGAATGTGATCATAACACAGATGGCAGTGTGTGTATCGACTGCCTGCGCAGAGCGGCTGAAGCTGAAAAAATTCTCATCAGAGAGAAAAACGAAACGCCAAAACAAGCCCCTCGTCAATCAGGGCTGAAGCCAACGAGTTTCCATAAAAACGATCTTCTGCTTGGTGCAGAGGAATCCGAGACAGAGATTTTTGCACCACTTGGCGATCTTGACGATGATACCGTAATGAGTGACCCTGTTGAAGTCGCATTGATGCGGCTGGAATTCGGAACTCGACCCGAAAGTCGGCGTGAGGATGTTGCCGTAGTGCGCACAGCGTTGGACAAGACCTTTAGCTTGCAGCAGCAGCTAACGGAAGCGCAGCGTATCATGCATCGCGCATTGTTAGCAGAAATTCAGCGCACGACAGAGAGTACGGAGGAGCTGATTGAAAAGCTCCTCAAATTAACGACTGAACGCGACAAGGCTTATCAAGATGCTCAGCAGACGCAGCGTCAGTTGAATGAGATGATCGCGCAGCGTGATCGGTTGATAGAACTCAGTTATCAAGTTCTGGCACACTTCAAAGTTCAGGATGAACAAATCGAATTGGCATTGCAGGGACAAACTTATAAGCTGGATGGCAAGGGCAGTCCCTTATTTCTGCAATCGATCCTGAAGTTGTGGAAATATGTGCGAACGCTGCCGAACACCCTAAAACAAAGTCTGTCGTAAATGAAAAGTCCCTGTCGAATTGGCAGGGACTTTTCGTTTGTGATTATTTAGCGGATAGGCACGTTTTCAAGGCTGCCTGAGACATTGACGGGTGCGGCAGGGATCCAGCCGACAACACCGTTATAACGGATTTGCAGCCAGAACACCCCCCCCTGCATCGTCCGTCCAATGACAGAGACGGTTGCGCCTCTCGGTATTTGACTCAGGATGTTGGTTCTACCGCTGGGTCTACGGCGGATGTCGATGATCGCGCGTGCTGTAGCAGTCACTCCAGTATCAGGTGCGCCGTCGATGCTGTCGAAGATCGAGCCTTGAGTGGGCACAATCGCAACATTCCCACTGGTTTGGAAGTAGCGACCAGACACCCATCCTGTGTCACCGCTTGCAGTGTTGATGAGATACCATGTGTAAACTCCCTCATCCTGACTTTGTGCAAGAATGGAATAGGTTGCGCCGGGTCGCACAACGCCAATGATGGTCGCGCCGAGATAAGGACCTGTGCGTACCGCTAACCCACGTACACTGATTACTTGACCAGCCGCCGGACCAAGTGGAGTAGGTGTCGGCGACATTGGAATGGTGATCGTCGGTGTTGGGATGACGCCACCAATAGGGGTTGCAGTGGCATTAGCAGCCGGAACGGATGTTCCGACACAGTTCAAGTTGTACACCACTGCGGGCTGCGTCGGGTCATTGGTCAGGAAGGTCAGAGTTGCTGTACGCTGCCCGATCACAGAAGGAGTGCAGCGAATGGTGACCGTTTGCGGTCCTGCTCCATCATTGATGCTGAAAGGTGGCGCACCGACGATGACAGCAAAATCGCCCGGATTCGCACCTGAAAGCAAACCAGTGGGTGGCGCTACGACATCGAGCCTTGCGGTACCCGTCTCTGATACCACGATACTCACGGTGACGCCTGTGCCAATTGCCGCAGTCATGTTAAGGGTACTGCCAGGAGCAGGGCTGGAACCGTAGCCTGCTGTTGTGACTGGAGGTGTCACGCCGCAACTGAGCGGGTATGACACTGTAGCCTCAGAAGGATCAGGATCATTAGTTGTGAGTGTGAGAGTCGCTGTCCTTGGGTTGGGTGTTGCCGACGTGGGGGTACAACGAATCGTGATGTTTTGAGGTGCGCCGCCATCGATGATCGTCATCGGTAATCCTGAAACAATGCTAAACTCGGTCGAATGAAGTCCGCTGAATACAGGATTGTTGACTGTCAGAGTGCCGTTACCTACCTCGATTACCTGCAAGTCAACATTAACTGGCGTGCCTACAGCGGTGGGTCCAAAGTTAATCGTGTTGTTAGGTCCGGGTGCCGAACTATAGCCTGCTGCTGTTCCAGTACAGGTTAAAGAGTAGACAATCGGATTAGGCTGCGCCGGGTCGTTGGTGCTGACGTTGAGTGTGGCGTTGAAGGTGGCAGCGCTGCTGGGAGCGCACGCCAGGACAATATCCTGTGCTGCGCCACCATCGGTGATGGACATGGGCAAGCCGGAGACGACACTGAAGTTGGTGGTATCAGAGAGCGCGACGAGGCTGACGGTAAGCGTGGCGTTGCCCGTTTCGGAGACGGTGATGGTGCGCTGGACAGGCGGAGCGCCCACCGTGACATTGCCGAAGTCGATCGGCGTAGCAGGCGTCGGGTTGGAACTGAAGCCGGGTGTGGCAGGATTGATGCCCGTGCAGGTTAAGGAGTAGACGATGGGATTGGGCTGCGCCGGGTCGTTGGTGCTGACGTTGAGCGTGGCGTTGAAGACGGCAGCGCTGCTGGGAGCACACGCCAGGACAATATCCTGTGCTGCGCCACCATCGGTGATGGACATGGGCAAGCCGGAGACGAGACTGAAGTTGGTGGTGTCAGAGAGCGCGACGAGGCTGACGGTAAGCGTGGCGTTGCCCGTTTCGGAGA
>CALMZT010001291.1 GCA_937870805.1 uncultured Chloroflexota bacterium | reverse complement strand
GGGTGAACGGCTGGGCGAACGCGGCGAGAAAATCTGGCATCTGGATATGAGCAGCGGCGGCTTGCGCGGCGGTTTGGCGCGGCTGGGGTTAACGCCTGCCGATATTCATCTGGTGATTGATACACATCTGCACGCTGACCACGCTGGCGGCAATATGGTCTTTGGCGAGAACGGGGCGCTGCTGCCGACGTTTCCGAATGCCGAATACGTGGTTCAGCGTCGTGAGTACGAAGACGCGATGCGTCCCAATGAACGCACGCGCGCGACTTATTATCCTGAAAATTATCAGCCGCTTGCTGCAAGCGGACAGATGCGATTACTTGATGGCGATACGGAACTGGCGTCAGGTGTTTATGGCGTGGTGACGCCGGGGCATACGCCGGGGCATATGAGCGTGCGCTTCGAGAGTAATGGGCAGCACGCGCTGTTTACGTGTGATTTGTCGAGCTACGCGGTGCATTTCGAGCGTTTGGGCTGGATGACAGCGTATGATGTCGAGCCGCTGGTGACACTGGAAAGCAAGCGTAAATGGCAGCAGTGGACGCTGGACAATGACGCGCTGTTGATTTTCCCCCATGATCCGAAGCATCCTGTGGGGCGGTTGGTGGTGGATGGGAAAGTGAGGAAGGTCATGGCGGTGGAGGAGAACTATGCGTAGAGGGGATGAAAATGCCTGCAAAAGATCGCTTGCACGATACTGTCGTCCGCGCGCTGGTGAAGGATGGCTGGACGATTGTTCAGGAGCAATATGGTTTGAGATTATCCCCAACACGCCGTTTGTGGGTTGACATTTATGCTGCCAAAGCCTCAGAACGATTGGCTATTTTGATTGAAGTCAAAGGTTTTGAGGATATGGCTTCTCCCATTGATTATTTAGCGGATGCGGCAGGAAAGTATGTTTTGTACCAGGCTGCCCTTGAGTATTTGAATCGCAATATTCCTTTGTATCTGGCAGTTTCTGAAAAAGGATATAATGGGATCTTAAGCGAAGAAATTGGTCAAAAGATCATCCAAAAGTTGGCAATGCATCTGTTGGTGTTTGACCCACAGCGAGAGGAAATTACGCGATGGATACCCAAACCCTAAAGGAAATTCTCCGTCGAGAAATGATGGGCTATGCCAAAAAGGGGGCAAACGGCGCGGGGTATTTCACTGTCAATCCTGATGACACAGTGTTTGGTGTGCTTGATGTCTATGTGGTACATGGTGAACGCTACGCTGATGCCAGTTTGATCGCACGCATTATCGACAATCGTGTCATTATCGAACTCGATAAGAACGACAAAACCCTTTTTGATGCTCTCTTGCAAGCGGGCGTGCCGCGTGAACAAATTGTGCTGGCATACGCAGGTGAGCCTGCGCCTGTGGAAATGTTAGTTTGAATTCGGCTTAATCCTAAAAATCCAGGAGTGCCTTGTGTCTGCAAAAGATCGTTTGCATGATACTGTTGTCCGCGCGCTGGCGAAAGATGGGTGGACAATTGTAGATGAACAAGTCACAGTTACTGTTGGCGAACGCAACCTTTGGATTGATATTCAAGCTCAAAAAGAAGTCGAAACAAGCACAATTCTTGTTGAAGTCAAAGGTTTTGAGAATATGCGATCTCCAATAGATTATTTTGCTGATGCGGTTGGCAAGTACCTCTTGTACAAGACGGCTTTGGAATTTTTGAACAACAGGTCACCGTTGTATATGGCAGTTTCAGAAGAGGGGTATAATGGCATTTTGAGTGAGGTGATTGGTCAGCAAGTAACGCAAAAACTGGGTATTAAATTGCTTGCGTTCGTTCCTGAGATTGAAGAGATTGTGCAATGGACAGTTTAAAAGCTACCCTCCTGCAAGAGATAAAGAAGTACGCTAAAAAGGGACTCAACAGCCGCAGTTATTTAACGATCAACGAGGCAGAACAGGCTTATGTGGTTGTGACCATATCCGTTCAACGTGGAGAACGCATCTCCTTCGTAAGTCTGTTTGCGCGTCTTGTCGGTGATTACATTGTTATCGAAATTGATAAGAACGACAAAACCCTTTTTGATGCCTTGCTGCAAGCGGGCGTGCCGCGTGAGCAAATTGTGCTGGCATACGCAGGTGAGCCTGTCGAGGAACCCGCTTA
>CALMZT010001290.1 GCA_937870805.1 uncultured Chloroflexota bacterium | reverse complement strand
TCAGGTGTCAGGTTCGATGGGGTGCGATTTTTTTTGAAATTCAGTAAAAATCATTGTCTCAGGTTGTGCCACCTGAGACAGAGCGAAGCAAAAATATATGGCTGATGAACGTGTCGGCTCACACGCTCACCAGCCAGTGCGAAACCTCTGGAATCAAAAAGAGGCTGCCCATCCGTAGGCAGCCTCGATGCGTTTCAGGCATTTCTTGCGATAGTAGGTAATCATCTTGCGCTCTTTTTCGTCGCGGGCGAACTTCCGCACCTGGGCTTCGGTGGTTAGCGTGTACAGTGCGAACAACGCTAGCGGTTTATCCTGGTAGTGCTCGACCACCCTGAGATATGGCTCAACTTCACCTGCTTGAAGGCGTTCCTGCCAAGTGCGCGGCTGGATCGGTTCGTATTCCTTGAGGATACGTTGCAGGCGGTGCTTGATGGCAGTCATGCGCTCGTAGACCATCGAATGTGCCAAGTTGTGTGCATCGAGGGTCGCCTGAGAATCTGCGCTCGTGGTCAGGATGTAGAGCGCGACCAGACCTTTAATGTCGTCGGCATATTCTTCCGCAATGGCGTGGATCGCCTCAGTGATGTCCAGACGGAAATCGACTTTGGATGCCCAGGCAGCCCACCGTTCATTGGAGCGCCACCATTCGCTCGGATTCGTCAGCCCTGAGATGCCATATTCATCGGCATCATCATAATCACTATCGCCAACAACATCCGTGAAGGTCATATAACGCCGATGGTAGCGCACATGCCAGTTCGAATTCGATGCGCCGATAACGATCCACATCGCGTCACCAAGCCCTTTGTCAGCCAGCAGGTCAGGTGTTTCGCTGAGCGCTTCCCACAGCTTCATCAGCCCGGTTTGCAAACTGTCGGGAATATCCTGCCCATATACGCTGAAGTGTTTGAACTTCCAGGCTGCTCGTGGTGAAACCTGTGCGGCGATCTGCTCAAAGGTGAGTTTGCCTCCCCAACCTGTTGGATAGGTTGCAGTACGTGTAAACGGACGAATTTTCGAACGAATATCAATGTTGGACATGACGAGACCTCCTCATCACACTGCTGGAAATCGCCAGCGCGTCGAGCACAACGCTCAACAAACCGGGACAACGCAACAGGGGGAACCGTCAAGCAATCCGCTTGCGGATAGGCGGGTGGTTCGGTGGTACTGCCCGAAGGGTAGTGCCACCGTATCTGCCCGATGGTGCTTGAGGGTGGGTTTCCCTTGCGTTGTAAAATAGCCGCGCTGCGGTGTGCGAGGAAAAGAGAACTGACACCAAAATGAGCCTACGTAGTACAACTGCCATCATCAGTTTGCACACAGATATAACGAACTATTCGATATATCGACTCCCTATATCAAGGCTGGTTTGCCGTTCAATTACTTACGAGTAAAATAGAGGCATGGTCATTGATTTGTAAGGAGGTGTGATTTGTCCGAATACCTCATCGTCGCTGAAGTTGACAAGATTCAGTCATTCATTTTCCGGTCATCTCGACTGCGCGAGATCGCCGGTGCCAGCCGATTATTAGAAGATTTGTGTGAGGAAATTAAACAGAAGTATGGCAGTCAGGCGCTTTCCAGCG
>CALMZT010001289.1 GCA_937870805.1 uncultured Chloroflexota bacterium | reverse complement strand
TAACCTTTAAGCAACATTTATGCATGAGGCAGCACAAAGAACCTCTGCCTGTGCTTCGATTATAACTGATATAGGCGAGAGGTTGAGTTCATCAGTGTGATGGAGACGCGGCTATGATGAGGTTTTTTGTAATGCAAAATAGACGACAAGCTGCCACGTTCCCCACCACCACCGCACATGCGCCTTGCCAAGATAGTAGTTATCGGTGATTTGAACCAGTTCGTCCAAGATGCGGCGAATAGTGAAAGGCGGATTAGCGGGCGAGTCGTAGTCGATCTTGAAAACCTGTCGATCCGGGTCTTGTTGTCCCGCTGCGATATACGTTCGGAACGTAAACGCGCGGAAGGTTTGCGCGCCATCGTCAATGTAATCGCGGTAGAACGGAAACAACACGCGCGCCACAGGCATGGAACTGCGCAGGAAAATGTTGTCGCCCGTTGAATTCGCTGCATTGAAGGTTTTACCTTGCCAGGGCATCCAGCGCGCCAGCAAGCCTGCGGTCAGCGGCGTCACGATAGGCGCAATATCGACAGCGACGACCTGTCCAGTGGTGCGCCCGTCCAATGGCGGATTGGGTGGCTCACCTTCACGAAAAAGTGTATTCAGGCTGGCTAAACCACGCTGACGATCACGTTTTAATTCATTTTGGGCATCATAGACTCGCTGGATGACCGCTTCTCTCGTCGGAGTCTGCACGGCTGTATCAGTATTCATAAATTTTTTCCTTTTAATATTTAGGAAAAGTATACAACCGTTTTATGTCAGGCGAGAGAAGTGGTGAGTGTAAGGGAATCTTGTGTGCCAATGAGCAGTTTCATCTTCTCAGGAAATTGACTGTAAAATCAAGCATAACATAGTGAGTAGCAAGGTCAGTCCATGATTAATGTTGTATGGGATATGGAAACGAATGATCCTGATGATTTTCTGACGCTCATTTTCCTAGCGGGACATCCCAAGGTCAATCTAAAAGCTGTAACGGTATTACCAGGAACTGCTGCACAAATTGGCTTGGTTAAACACACCCTCAGCCAATGGTTTAAGCTGGATATTCCTGTAGGGGCACGGAATGTTGACTCCGAAAAACAGGCAGTTTCTCAATGGCATTATGATGCGTATGGCAGCATTCCGCCTTCGAGAGATGCTTTGCCCGCTGACGAAATAATGTATTGATAGATTTTAAGCGAACATCATTCTCAACTACTGCCGAACGTGCCCCGCACCAACAGCAGCACGCCCAACACCAGTGCCCACACCACGTAACCCGCGCCCATCGCTTGCGGCAGCGCCCAACCCGCGCGGAACGCCAGCCACGCCGCGATGAGAAAGAAAAACGCGGGAACCAACCCCCACATCAGCGTTTGTGTGTAGTCGGCGATGGCGGCTTTGTCACCATTTTCGGCAGTGTAGATAATCCAGATCGACAGCGGCATATTGATGGGCATCGTCGCTAAAATGGCTGCCAGCGTGCGCGAATACTGGCGCAGCACCGCGACGGCGATAATGATGAGGATAGAAACGATGACGGGCATGACCTGCCGCAGGGTGTCGTTCATGGTGGACTCCAATGGTTGGGCTTGGTTATTCGATATGGGTTGAAAGTGCAATATGCTTTAAAGATAGACATTTCCGCGCTTGGTGAATATGTCCAATTGCAATTGAGAAAAATCTACACATCCAGTGAAGAAATAGCTGTGCTAGACTGGACAGAAATATTTTTGACGAAAAGTTTTATGCTGAGATGTTCGTTAAGTTTTGCGATGGATAGGACTCGTGGTCATATTTTCGTCAACCTCTGTACCCGCACACCTCACAACTCAATCAATCACCCGTTCTGCAAGTGACCGTTTAAATCAGCGCCGCTACACCGCCGCCGGAGATCGCGCCTACGTCGTCGGCACGATGGACGGCGATTTCCCGCCGATGGGCTGGCACATTCGCGGCGAGATGGGCGGTGTGTGGACACAGCCGATCAAGCTGCTGGATGGCTATTGGTTCGCCCTCAACGGGCAGTTTTTGCCGCCTGCGGAACGTTTCACG
>CALMZT010001288.1 GCA_937870805.1 uncultured Chloroflexota bacterium | reverse complement strand
CCAACTCAATGCCGAACTGGAACAGCGTGTGGCGGATCGCACTGCCCAGCTGGAAGCGAAAAACCATGAGTTAGAAAGCTTCAGTTACTCCGTTTCACATGATTTGAAAGCGCCGCTGCGGGGCATTGATGGCTACAGCCGCCTGCTGCTGGCGGACTATCTGGAACGGCTGGACGAAGAGGGGCGTTCGTTCGTGCAAAATATCCGCATCGCTGCTGACCAGATGTATCAACTGATTGATGATTTACTGGCATACTCGCGCCTGGAGCGCCGTCCGCTGCAAACCAACCGCATCCATCCGCAAATGTTGGTGCAAACCCTGCTGTCAGAGCGCGCCGCTGAGATCAACGAGCGTGGAGCCATTGTTACTCTGTCAATACCCGATACGACGGTCTCCGCCGACCCTGAAGGGATGGCAATGGTACTGCGTAACCTGCTGGACAATGCCCTGAAGTTTACACGACCGGTAGAAAAGGCGGTCATTGAAATTGGTGGACGCGAAACTGAAGATACCTGTATTCTATGGGTAAGAGACAACGGTATTGGGTTCGATATGAAATATCATAATCGTATTTTTGAAATCTTTCAGAGGTTACACCGCGTTGAGGAACACCCCGGCACAGGTATTGGGCTGGCAATGGTGCAAAAAACCATGCAGCGCATAGGTGGGCGAGTGTGGGCAGAAAGCGAATCAGGCAGGGGTGCAACCTTTTATCTGGAGATTCCAAAATGAATACGGCATTGAATCGTTCCATTCTGCTGGTCGAAGACAACCCAATGGATGTGGACCTGACGAAGAAAGCTTTCACCCGGCGCAATCTCAACAATCCGATTGATGTCGCCCGTGACGGTGAAGAGGCACTGGCGTGGATCTTACGCTGGGAGGCAGGCGAACGGAAGCCGAGCATTATTTTGCTCGATTTGAAACTGCCCAGAGTCGATGGTCTGGAAGTGCTGCGCCAGCTTAAAGCGCATCCCACTTTCCGCACCATTCCCGTTGTCATTCTGACAACCTCTGCGGAAGACAGGGATATTCAGACTGCCTATCAGCTGGGGGCGAATTCCTACATCATCAAGCCGGTAGATTTTGCCAAATTTATGGAAGTTGCCGAACAAATTGACAGCTACTGGACGGTTCTCAACCAGCCCTCACGGTAGAACCAGACAATCGCCGCGCCAGTCAGAAATGCGAAGGAAGCGATATGAAAATCCTCTATGTTGAAGATGATTCCCGCGATGCTGACTTCGTTCGTCGTGAATTATATCGTTCCGCTCCGCATATCAGGCTGGACATTGCCACCACTCTGAGTGAGGCACGCAGGTGCCTTGCCGACCCGAACGCCATTTACGATCTGGTGTTGACTGATCTACGGCTGCCGGATGGAACCGGACTCGAACTGTTGGAGGAGATTCGGCAGCAAGCACGAGCTGTAGCCGTCGTCATCTTAACCGGGGTTGGCGACGAAGAAACCGCCGTCGCCGCGCTCAAAGCGGGCGCAGATGATTATGTGGCAAAACGCAAAGACTACCATGTTCGTTTGCTGCCGCTACTTGAAGCAGCGTTCGCCCGTTTTCGTGCTGAATCAGCCCGCCGTGTACGCCCTTTACGGGTACTCTATGCCGAACATAACGCTGCGGATATTGACCTCACGCAGCGCCACCTGACGCGCTATGCCCTCCACATTCATCTGGATGTCGTCTATTCAGCACCCGAAGCGCTACAGCGCCTGCTCCTGGGTATTGAAGAGAATAATCCCCACGACGTTTTGCTGCTGGATTATCAACTGCCCGGCATGAATGCGCTCGAAATGTTGAAAACGCTGTATCAGGAACATCGATTGAACGTGCCGACGGTGCTGATCACCGGGCGTGGAGACGAGGAAGTCGCGGTACAGGCATTACGACTGGGGGCAGCCAACTATCTGGTCAAGAATCCGGGCTATCTGTTTAAGCTGCCTGTCATACTGGAAAACACCTACTATGACGCGGAGCTAGAACGGGAACATGCCAGACTGGCAGAGAGCGAAGAACGTTTTCGACTGCTTGCCGAGAACGCCAGAGACGTGATTTACCGCTTCCGACTTAAACCCACGCCGGCCTTTGAATATGTCAGCCCGGCAGTGACTTCTATCGTCGGTTATACACCGGAAGAACACTCCGCTGAGCCGGAGTTGGGCTTCAAACTGGTGCATCCCGATGATCGTCCACTGATGGCACAAGTTGGAGCAGGCGAGCGGTTTGAACATCCGTTGATATTGCGCTGGGTGCGGAAAGATGGCACGGTCATCTGGACTGAACAGCGCAACACCCCGATTTATGATGAGGACGGCGAACTGATTGCCATCGAAGGGATTGCCCGCGACATCACCCAGCGTCAACAGGCTCAGGAGGCGCTGCGTGCAGAGCCGCCCCTCGACGACGAGACTCTTGGCGCGGCATTTCTTGATTTGCTTACGGGG
>CALMZT010001287.1 GCA_937870805.1 uncultured Chloroflexota bacterium | reverse complement strand
TCACTTCGGTCACATTGGCGATGACTTCAGCGGAATCGGTTTTGATGAGATGCTGACCCAGAAGCGCCTGTTTGAGTCCACCCGCATCCCGCATATGATCCACCGGCAAACCACTGCATAACCGCAGATGGATGACATCCCGCCCCGACACCCCCTGCGCCAGCTTGCCAATCGCCGCTTTCGCCAACCGCAGACGGAAGGTGTTGCCCATCGTCTTTTCATTGGCGGTGCGTCCACGCAAACGCAGCAGTTCGCCGGGTGGAAGCTGCGCCAGTGCCAGATCGCCGACAAACCAGGTCGAACCGTCTTCATCCGTCAACTGGTCGCCAGGATATTTGGCTGCCAGCGCCTCCTGCTGGAACTTGATTTCACGGGCATGACCCGCTACCGATGGAAAAGCAATTGCGGTTTGATCCGTCACGACTTTGGTGACACCGTAGCCGATGTCCAATCCCACCGTGAGGATGCCGCCCGATGTAAGAGATGCTTCGGATACCTGCTGCTGATGCTTGCGCCTGTTCATTCGATCTGCCTCCATAAAACAAAAACAGCCCATCTACTCCTCATCGGTAGATGCGGCTGAAGAACCCACAAAATCAGCGGGATTGACGCGGGAAAATGCCCGCGCCACGTCCCCTAAATCAAATGCCTTTGAATTTGGTTGAGTTGGAGCGTTCTGAAGAGGTCAAAGCCTTCATGGACAAAGCAGTGCGGTTGGGTCCGGGGATCGCCAAGATCGGACTGATTAAACGCGATATGACCAAATTGGGCGCAGGGCGTGAGGTCGGCGTGGTCTGGCGGGATGAATGGGTTGCCCTGTGGAGGCACAACCAGCCAGTGCCGGAAGGTTACGAACCGCACCAGCGCCTTGTAAAACAGCGCGTGCCGAAGTGTCCGACCTGCGGCTGCACCGTCATACAGGAAAAGAAAGGGGTCGAATCGCCTGCATCCGAAAGCTGGCTCAAAAGCGGCAAACGGTTATGTTCAGTCTGCCAGACCCCACTGTGGCAGGAAGCCCGCGATAAAGGCTCTCAGCCCAAGCCCGGACAGAAATACCCGACGAAGAACCCGCGCTATCGGATTGACGAGTACATCAAGCGGGTCTACCCGGATCGGATTTACCTGCTGATCTGGGATGAAGTCCACGAGTGCGCGCATGGGGATACCGGAAACGGACAGGCATTCAATCGCATCGCAGGGCTGGCGCAGAAGGTGCTGGCGATGACCGGAACGCCCTTCAACGGTAGATCATCGTCGATCTTCAATCTGGAATACGCGCTCAATCCGCGCACGCGCCAGCGCTACAACTGGGGCGGCGCACCACGCCTGAGTCGTAAGACACGCGGCGAACGCGGTTTTCAGACCGTCGCTACGGATGACAGCAAACAGCGCGGGCGTGCCGAGTCGCGCTGGGTGGCGGACATGGGTGTGCGTGAGCAGGTCGTCGAGGAACGTCCGTCATATGACAAAGAAACCGGCGCATTTACCGGGACTTCAACGTATGAAAAACCGTATGAGGAAGCGCCTGGAATTTCACCACTGCTGGTGGCGGAAGTGCTGGATCATGCCATCTTCTTTAGCTTAGGTGATCTGGGTAAGGCACTGCCGCAGTACGAAGAAATCGCGCTGCCTGTCGAGATGGATGCCGATACCTACGAGCAGTATGATCGCACCCGCCAGCAGTTAAAGGACTACCTGATCGCACGGCGCTGGGAAGGCGATACGACGTTCAGGGGGGCATACCTGCAATGGGCGATGGGCTGGGTGAATGCGGCGCACCGTCCGCACGAGGTCATCCACAATATCAAACACCCCATCACGGGCGAGAAGCTGCCGCACGTCGTCACTAGCATCCCGTCTTACGGTGAAGACCGTGTGTACGCCAAAGAGCAGGCGCTCATCGACCTGGTGCGCTCGGAACTGGAACAAAACCGTCCGTGCGTTATCTATATCCGCCAGACCGCCACCCGCGACATCCAGCCGCGCATTGAAGCGCTCATCCGCCAGCACGTCCCCCTGGCCCGAACCTTCATCCTCAAAAATACCGTCGAAGCCGAACGGCGCGAAGCGGTCATCGAAGCGGAAGTGGCGAAGGGAACCAACATCGTCATCTCCAACCCTGAACTGGTGAAGACCGGGCTGGATCTGGTGTTCGCACCGACACTCATCTTCTACGAAATCGTGTTCAATCTCGGCACGATGATGCAGGCGGCGGGGCGATCTTACCGCCTGAACCAAACCCATACCCACTGCAAAACGTACTACCTGTTCTGCGAAGGGACGATGGAACAAACGGCGGTGCAGCTCATGAGCCGCAAACAGCGTGCTGCCAAGCTGCTGACAGGCGACATCGGGCTGACCGGGTTGGATGCGCTGACCGAAGGAGAAGGTGGTCTGGAAGAAGCACTGCTTGCAGCCATTGGGCGCGACGAGGCACTGCTTGACCCATCCGAACTGTTTAAGAAGTCGGAAGCGCAGGGTGAACTTGACAACGAGGATGCCGCCTACTGGAACGTTGAATTGACGGAACCGGAAGGCGAACCACTGGCTGCTCATTCGCCTGTGTCAGTCATTCAGGTCGAACTTCAATCGGCGCTGGATGACGATCTACTCATTCGTGAAGCCATCCATCTCGGCGGGGTGGTTGCTGAACTCGAAACCGAACAGCCTGAACGGAAGACAGCAGCAGTCATTCTGTCCGACCCTGAACTACAGCCGTTCGCACAGATGATTTCCGACTATCTTGACACGGTTCACATCATCACCGACGACCAGAAGTTATCCGTGCTGCGTGCAGAACTACTCAAGCTCCTGCAAGCAAATCCGGCGCGTCTGGATGACTGGCTACATGACAACCGGGTTGTCTTCCCCGGCTGTGAAGCGGAAGTGGCGGCTCAAATCATGCGGCTGGCGAAGCAGGGATTGAACAGTAGTCCGACCAACATCGTGGAGCTGCACCCGGTTATGGTCAGCACAAAGTCGAGAAAACCCGCTGCTTCCAAAACACGCAGGCCCGACCTGCTGGCAGTGCCGGATGATGCGCTTCAACCCAAACGTCAGCAACCTGAACGACTGGATGAAACCGCGCCGCTGCAACTGGCGTTATTCTGAGGGAGTGCGCCCATGCACCCCGACACGCTGGCGTTTCTCCATATCCTCTTTGAACGTTGTACGCCACTGCGTTCATCAGCCCGTCTCACCTTCACCGTGATTCACCCCGATGGTCAGTTCCCAACCCCCTCCCGACATACCGCCCTGGATAACAGGGCAGATTTGCTCGACACACTGCAACGGCTGTCGGACACCAACCACATGGGCTGGGGCGCGTATTTCGCGGTGGGACTGCGAAAGCCGGGATTATCCCGCTGGAAACGGGGCGGCGCGGCGGAAGTGATTGCGCTGCCTGCGTTCTACGCCGACATCGACAATCCAACTGATACCACACTGAGGGGACTGCGTGGCGCTCGGCTGCCGCCTTCGGTGATTGTTCATTCCGGTGGTGGGTATCATGCCTACTGGTTGCTGGATGAGCCGACTGCCGACCTGAACATGACACGTCAGGTCTTACAGGGACTTGCCCGCGCATTCGGTGGGGATGGGCTGTCACCTGCACAGTCGCTGCGACTGCCGGGAACGGTCAATACGAAACCAGAACGCGGCGGTGCGCTCTGTCATGTGATCGAAACATCAAATCGCCGCTATTCCCTGTCCGAGTTCCGGTCATTTATTCCAACAACTTCCCGTCCACCGGCGAAGCGACCTACTGTAGCAGCATCTCATCACACAGGTGGCAGAAGCCTCAACCCACAGTTGATTCAGGCTGTCACCGCTGTCCTATACCGCAATTATGCGGCACGGGAGCAGCGGCGGAGTGGCTGGGTGGCGGCACTGTGTCCCTGTGGCCATACCCGCGATAGTCCGGGCGCGCACTTTTTCTTCAATCCCGCCATCGGCTGTGGGCGCTGTCATGGACGACATGGCACGCTGCGGCTGAGCGACCTCTGTTCCATTCTGGGTATCGACGCTGCCAGTTACGGCGGCATATATCGCTAATGTAGAAAAGGAAACCATACCATGTCCGACAAGAAACAGAGTACCAAACAGGCTCCACCACCGACCATCATCACGCTGACACTGCCCACACCATCAGAGGGTGGTATTCCGCTGGAACGCGCCACCGCGACCCTGCTGATTCAACGCGGCGATCTGGCGCACGTCCGGCAGTTCACCTACATCGTGGTGGATGACATGACGACAGCGATCAAGGAGGCATACATCGCACTTGCCGCTGTCGAAGCCGAACCACCCGTCATCCCCGAAGCGCCGAAAGCCACGCCGAAGTCCGAGCCAAAAGCGAAGGCGAAAAACGAACAAAAGCCTGTCGTGGCAGAAGAACCAACTATCGACATCCCGATCAAGAAGGGAACGCTGGCGGTCAAGATCAGCCATCTCAAGATCATCGGCGGGGAAACCGATGCAGCGGCTTACCGTCAGGCGGTGTTGATTGCCGGGAAGCTCATCGACGGCAAGCTGTGGGATGGTCAGTCGCCTATCCGCATCAACGATGTGTATGTCACGATGAAGAAGATGAAGCACCTGTCCGAGCGTGAGATGAGCCTGTTCACGCTGGAAGATTTCGTGCAGGTCGGCGGCGCTGTGGATACAGCGGAAGCCATTCAGGACGATGAAAGTGATGCCGTCGAAATGGAGGACGACGGCATGGAAGTCGAACCGCTGATGCTCACCAGCAGCCCATCGCTCGATGGTAAGACGTTCAGCACCAACGGACATCACGCCGACGACGCTGCCGACCAATAACCCCTCTGATTTAGTTCACCCAATCCATATCTCATTGAAAGGGCACCCATATCATGTCTGACCAGAACAACTCCCAACCCCGTATCTTTAAGACCGGCGCGGTTCGCATCGTCGAAGACGAGTCCCTGCGCGGACTGGATAACGAAGCGGTACGCGGCTTGCTCAAAGCGACGTATCCCGAAATCGCCAACGCCACCATCCGCGAAGTGACCACTGACGACGGGCAGAAGGTGGTTGAGTTCCTGCCGCAGCCCGGACGCAAAGGGTAAACCGCCATGTTCGACGCAGGCTTATGTGACTTAAAGCATAAAATTGCCATTTGGCAGTGTTATGCTTTCAAATCACGTTGGCAATGATATGGTTTCATCTGCGTTCAAAAAGCGACTAACTGCTCTGCATCCACTACTGCCATTCCTCACTCCAATCAGTATGCTCATTCCAAGCAGCTTCAAGGCTGCGATCCAAAACCTGTAGGAGCAAAGGAATGGCATCATGAGCTTCAAAGATGAAACTGCATTCGTGTGCTGGTGCAAGATCGTCGGATACGACACCCGCACGACCACCCTCATTCAACGAATTCGCACATCACCCCCGTCGAGGAACGTAAGGGGTAGGCGAGGCAATGTTAGTGCTCGCCTGCCCAGTCGCAAAATGGGTGTGACCATCCAGAGCGAAAGCCGCACGACTGAGAAGCCGGGCATCCGCATGTTCTACGAGTACGACCACTTCCTTGAGAGGCGAAACGAAGCGTATGTCCTCGAATACTACGACCAACCAGACCGCATCACTTTGCAGTATGTTGCCGCCAGTGGACACGCCGTCACAACATGGCACACACCGGATTTCTTCGTCATTCGAGAGAACGAAGCAGGCTGGGAAGAATGGAAGACTGAGGATGAACTCACCCGGTTGGCACAAAAACAACCCACGCGCTACCAACAGGACGAAACGGGGCGGTGGCGCTGTCCACCGGGGGAGACGTATGCGACGGGGTTCGGTCTGTACTACCGGTTGCGCTCCAATGCGGAAGTCAACTGGACGCTGTTCAGCAATCTGGAGTTTCTGCACGAGTATCTCGCCGCAGCCGGTGAAGCTGTTTCAGCCAATAGTCTCGCGCTGCTTGACCGGGTGCGCCAGCAGCAGGGCATAACGCTGACGGAGTTACTGCATGAACAGTCCGCAGACGAAGTATATCTGCTCATTGCCCAGCGTCAGCTTTATGTAGATCTCCAGCACGAGCGACTGGTGGAGCCAGCACGGGTACAGGTCTACACCAGTCGGGCGGCTGCGGAGGCATACCAACACACCCGCAGCACTAAACCACCCTTGAAACCCACTACCCCGGACATCTACCCGGCTCATTGGGCTGCTGCCAGTGAAGAGGACTACATCGTTGCCAATGCCCGTCTACGTGTGCTGCAAGCACTGGAGTCTGGCATGACCTTGGAGGAAGCCTGGCAGTTAGAGGAAACAGGCAGTGCGTTAGGCACACGCAAAAGTCTGCGAACGATTCGCTTTTGGCAGCAGCAGTTTCGCGCCGCAGAACGCCAATGGGGCAGCGGCTATGTTGGACTGCTGCCCCAGGTCCAGAAGCGAGGCAACCGCGACCGTAAGCTCTCCGACACTGCCTGGGAAATGCTGCAAGATTTCATTGAGAATCACTACGAAACGGCGTGTCAGCCGTATACCGCTTCAGTCTGGGCAGCCTACTGCCAGGCGTGCGAGCGCGAAGGGATTACACCCGCCAGCCTGACGACATTTGGGAAAGCAGTCAAGCAGCGCCCACAGGAAGCCCAGACACATAAGCGACAGGGCAAGCGGGCTGCCCACCAAGTTCAGAAGCGGTACTGGCATCTGGAGGCAACTACCCCCAGACATGGGGAGCGCATCTGGCACATCGTCCATCTCGACCACACGCTGCTGGACATCCAACTGCGACATGCCCAGACCGGACAAGTCATGGGGCGTCCCTGGGCGACGTTCGCGGTGGATGCTTACAGTCGTCGTCTGCTGGCGGTCATGCTGACGCTGGATGACCAACCCAGCTACCGCACCTGTATGCTGGTCTTGCGCGAGATGGTGTCCCGCCTGGGACGTTTACCGCAAACACTGGTGGTGGACAACGGTAAAGAGTTCCACAGCACCTACTTTCAGGCGCTGTTGGCGTATTATGGAGTGGAGGTTGCCTACCGTCCAGCGGGACAACCGCGTTTTGGCGATGTCGTCGAGCGCTTGTTTCGTACCGCCAATACCCAGTTCATCTACAACCTGACAGGCAACACCCAACTCACCCGTCAGGTTCGCCTCGTCACCCCTCGCATGACCCGCGCCAGCTCGCGCTGTGGACACTGGAAGCTTTGTACGGGGTGCTGCGGGAATGGGCCTATGAAGTGTATGACCAGGCGGTGCATTTCTCGCTCGGTCAGTCTCCACGTGAGGTCTACGAGGAGAGTCTGGCACAGCACGGTGAGCGGGCGTTCCAACGGTTGGACTACAACGCTTTCGTGCTGCAAGCGCTGCCTGCGCCCGCACATGGGGACTTCCGCAAAGTCCAGCCCAGTGGGGTCAAGATTGAGCACATCTACTACTGGCATGACCTGATGTACCGCCCGGACATTCTGGGAACGCACGTGCCCGTCCGCTACGACCCGTTCAATGTCGGGATTGCCTACGCTTACCTCGACAAGCTGTGGGTGCGCTGCACGTCAGAACATTACACAACCTTCCATAACCGCACCGAGCAAGAACTCCAGATTGCGCGTGAAGAATTGGTTGCCAGCTACCGTGAGCGCGGGCGGGAAATTCGCACCCTCAATGCCAGGTTGCTGGCGGATTTTCTGGAGCGTACCACGACTTCCGAGCGCCTATTGAGGCAGCGACAGTGCGACGACACCATGCAAGAGCTTCGTTCGAGCCTCGCGGGGCAATTGCAAACACCGTTTCTCAATACCACTTCCCATGAGACGGACGTAAACCAAGACAACTTGCCTGCAATTCACGACACTGCACCCACACCGTCATATACCCATTTAACGCTCCCTGACGACTTTTAGCCTGGAAAGGAGGTTGAAACTCATGCTTGAAAGTAATCCGCAGTTCCCCCTCGAACTGCTCGAACAACCGTCTGAGGTACGCAAAACATATTTCAAGAACAAAGTTGTGGCGCACCCCAGTATTGTCAGCGCCCATGCGCTGCTCATGTCCGCTTTACGTCATCCCATTGACGGGCAAATTGTCATGGTCATTGGCGCACCGGGTGTGGGCAAAACGACGGTCAGAAAAGTCATGGTGCGTGACTTGACGACAGCGTTTCTGGCACAACCCGACCGCCATCCCGGTCATCTTCCCGCTGCAGGCATTGAGTTGGAGGCATTTGGCGGTGGAAAGTTTAAGTGGAAGCAGACTCGTCAAGCGCTGCTGCAAGCCTTGCACGAACCGCTGGTAGACAAAAAAGTGCAGTATGCTGCCCACATACAGGGCGAACAATCCACCCTACAGTTTAGCACTCGCCTGTCCGCAGATGACTTGGGTGAAATCCTGCTGAGCGTGTTGGCTCAACGTCAGCCACGTGTCCTGTGGTTTGACGAGGGACAGCACCTCATTAAGGTAGCAGGTGCCAGAGGGCTGCTCGACCAACTCGACGTGATGAAGTCGCTGGCGAACCGCTCACAGATCCCAACGGTGCTGTTCGGGACGTATGAGATGAATGCGCTGCTGGGCTTGAGTCCGCAGCTTGACCGACGCATTTTCCGTATTCATATTCCCCGCTACCAAGCGACAGAGACAGCGGATGTCGCTGCCTTTCAGCAGGTCTTGTTCGGACTGCAAAAGCATCTGCCTTTCCCACAAGAACCACACCTGGTCGAGGATTGGGAGTATTTCTTCACCGGGTCGTTGGGCTGTATTGGCATCCTCAAGGATTGGCTGTACCAGGCAGCCAGCGCAGCCTTCGACCAGGGCGAAAAAACGCTCACGCGGGAGATGTGTGAGGCATGGATGAAAGAGACCGATGTGCTGGTCGACATGCTGGGACGCATAACGAACGGAGAAGCGCAGTTCATCCAACAGCACAGTGCCTTCGAGCTACGAACTCTGCTCGGCTTAGCACTCGTGCAGGGGGCAAGGATTTCTACGACAGTGCCAAAACCGCCCCAGCGAAAATCCAGACCCGGAATCCGCAACCCGGTACGCGATGAGGTGGCGACACATGACAGCAATTGAAACGACCATGTGGGATCTTCATACCCCCTTACCGCTCTCCACCAGCACCCTGTACCCCCTTGTGCCGCTCGGAGTTGGAACGCCCCTGGTCGAGAGTCTGACAAGCTATCTCAAACGGTTGGCACACACGCACTACGTCAAAGTGGCAGATCTCGTGAGGTTTTGTGGCACGCAAACCAACGCACCGGTCTTGCTTTCTACGCTGCAAAAACTGTCACGGATAGATGGAATAACGACCAGCGCCCAGTCCTGGTCTGAATTGTTAAGCACACTGACGTGTCAAGAGGAGGTCGTCTGTCTGACCATGAACTACTGGCGACCCCTACTTAACCCATACCGAATCCTGCGCCAACATCACGCTTGGTGTCCCTTGTGTTATGCAGATGCAGTGCAAAAAGAATCCCCGCTGTATGAGCCATTGTTATGGCGGTTGCACTGTGTTGAAGTCTGCCCTGTTCACGACCACCGGTTGGTGGAAAACTGTCCAACCTGTGGTTGCCAGTTCACCACGCTCTCGAATCGGGCGGTGATTGGGTATTGTCCCAAGTGCCAACACTGGCTTGGTAATCCGTCCAGCGCAGGTAAAAACACCTCCGTACAGGCGGATGCCAGTCAGGTTGTCCACGCAGTTGGGCAGTTGTTGTTGCTTGCGCCTTGCGTGAATCCGACACAATGGCAACCACTGTCCAAAGTTTTTCCGGTCGTCAGGCAGCGTCAGCAGGTCAGTTACACCCGGCTCGAACGCGCGTTACACACGGGGACATCCGCCCTGACCAAACTGCTGTCAGGTCAACGTCAGCCCAGCCTGGAAGCTTTTGCGCGTTTGACTGCCTTTTCAGGGGACACCTTCTGGGAATTACTGGCACAACCCACCCATGATACACCCCTACTCGTGCCTCACTTACTGCCCGTCGTCCGTAATGAGCAGATGTCTCTTGACGACCTGCTCATTTCACGAGAGCGTTTACCCGGTTTGTCCGACATTGCCCGCCACTGCGGTTTTGAGACGGTCACAGCACTGCGTAAAGCCTATCCCATCCAGCACGACCTGCTCTGGCAGCGCATTCATGAAGAGCAGCGTTTGGTACTTGAGCAAGCCCTGCAACAAAGTGTCCCGGTTGTGCTGTCCGAGTGGGCACAGCAGCATGGCTACAAAACACAGGACTTGTACCACCACTTCTACGATCTGTGTCTGCAAGTCACCCAACGATTTCATATGGACAAGGAAGCACGCTGCCGCAGCTACTTGCAGCGTATTCTGACGGGTGAGACCTTCCCCACCCTGACGGAACTTCGTAAAGCACTGGGTGTGGGCGACCATTACCTGAGTCAGCATTTTGCGGCGGAACTTCTGGTCATTGAAGCGAAACGCCAGCAGCAGATCCAACAAACTGAAGCTCTGGCAGGCGAGTATCTGAACCAGGTGTTGGCAGCAGACGATGGATCTGTTTCATTGGAGCAGATTGCACAGGCAGTCGGAAAAAGCAGACGCTATCTCAAAAACAATTTTCCGGTGCAGTCACAAATGCTCTTGAGTCGGCGGCGTGCTTACATCGCTCAACAAGTTCAAGCCACCTGTGACTGCATTCGCCAAACCGTTTTCGACTTACATCGACAGGGCATTTATCCCAGCGTTGACCGCATCCACGCGGTCATTGGCACCTGGATGATTCACGGGAAAGCCTACCGTCATGCCTATATCGAGGCGATGACCGTGTGCGGTCATTTCCCCCCTTCTGAACAGTAATCCTCATATGTTTTACCAGAGCAGTCGTAGACCTTACTGCTCTGTTTTTGTTCGCGTCGTGAATTTCGCAACGTTAGGCAGCTTTATGCTTCAAATTTCACGACTTTGGAAAGGATATGCTTCAAAACCGATGCCTCAACGACCACACAACT
>CALMZT010001286.1 GCA_937870805.1 uncultured Chloroflexota bacterium | reverse complement strand
AGGGTGGCTGTGACGTACGAGTCGGTCTCGACGGAGAGCAACGGGAAGGGCGGACGGCGGGACCCGGAGAAGAGCTTGCGGACCTCGCTCGACTCGCCCAGGCCGCCGACGAGCACCACGCCGGCGATCGACGGGTAGGCGTCCGAGCCGGCCGCCGCCACGCACGCCACGACGATGTCGTCGCGGTCGCCGGGAGTGACGACGAGCGAACTCTCGACGAGGCGCTCGAGGAAATGCGGGACGCTCATCGCCGCCAGCTTGACCTGGCGGACGGTGCGGCTGGCGTCGACCGGCTCCCCGTGCAGCCACTTGGCCGACAGGCCCTCGGCCACCTCGCCGACGGTGGTGATGCCGGTACGCTTCAATGAGTTGAACACACGCACGCTCAGATCAAGCTCTTCAATCGGCTTGTCATAGAGTGGGCGGCGCTCTGAAGTTCCAGGGTCGTCTTGCGGATCATAGCCACCATCTTCGATAGGATCGTAGACGAAGCCGCCGATGACCGTCAGATGCTTGGTGAGAATTTGAGCCGCTTGACCGAGCGCTTCTTCAGGACGGACTGTGCCGTCTGTCCAGATTTCCATGATGAGCTTGTCGTAGTTGGTGCGCTGGTTGACGCGAGCGCGGTCTACTTCAAAGTTGACACGACGAATCGGGCTGAAGATAGCGTCGACGGGCAGTTCGCCAATAGGCAAGCGCCCGCGTTCCTCAGCGGTGCTGTAGCCGCGACCTGAACGCACTTCAAATTCCATTTCGATGTGAGCGTCAGGGGAGTCTACTGTAAACAGATACAGGTCGGCATTGATGATTTCGACTTCGGCGGGGACGATAATGTCCGCTGCCGTGACCGTACCTTCGCCGCGATGTTCCAGCCGAAGCCGTGCTGATTCCACATCGTACAGCTTAAGGCGAAGCTGCTTGATCTGCAAGATCAACTGCGTCATATCCTCGCGTACATGCGGAATAGCGGAAAACTCATGATGTACATCTGATACACGTACACTCGTGACCGCTGCACCAGGTAGCGATGACAGCAGAACGCGACGCAAGGCATTCCCCAACGTCAGACCATAACCGCTTTCTAACGGGCTGACGATGAAACGCCCGTAGTTACGAGTTGATGCATCGCTCTCAATTTTATGCGGCAGGACCATATTGTTTGTTACCAAAGTTGCATTCTCCCGGCTTGATGTCGCCACTCAGATGGTATTGTGCTAAATCTCATAAAAAGACCATCAAACTTGCGCAGCATGGATTAGACGCGGCGCTTCTTGGGGGGGCGAACGCCATTATGCGGGACAGGCGTTACGTCGCTGATGGAACGCACTTTTAAGCCACTGGCTTGAATCGCACGGATCGCATTTTCGCGTCCGGGACCGGGACCCTTCACGTAGACATCTACTTCCTTCATGCCGTGACCCTGGGCATTTTCAGCCGCAGCCAATGCCGCCACACGCGCTGCATAGGGCGTGCTCTTGCGGCTGCCTTTGAAGCCCGATGTGCCTGCACTTGCCCACGCAACCACGTTGCCGGATTGGTCAGTCATTGAAACGATGGTGTTGTTAAAGGTAGCGTAAATGTGTGCCTGTCCATAAGGGATGTTCTTCACAACCTTCTTGGCTACGCGGCGACCACCTGCTGCCTTTTTAGGTGTTTTTGCCATGAAATCACTCCACTAGTTACGGTAAGATGCGCCCCGCTGGATAGAAGCCGGGGCGCACCTGAGGTATTCAAGAATGTGAACCAACGATCAGGCAGCAAATGCTCCTGCTAGTTGAGTTAACGCGACTAACGCTGCGACTACTTCTTGGTAGCGCCGCGACGACGACCACGACCTGGAACGGTCTTCTTCGGACCGCGCTTAGTACGTGCATTGGTGCGGGTACGTTGTCCGCGCACAGGCAGGTTACGGCGATGCCGCAGCCCACGATAGCAACCAATCTCGGATAGGCGCTTAATATTGAGCTGCACCTGACGACGCAGATCGCCTTCCACTGTCAGCTTGCCGATTTCTTCACGCAGGGTCTGCACCTGTTCTTCAGTCAGGTTGCGCACGCGGATGTCAGGGCTAATGCCCGTGACCGTCAACAATTGCTTGCTGGTTGGACGACCAATACCGTAAATATAAGTTAGGGCAACCTCAACACGCTTCTCACGAGGTAGGTCTACACCTTCAATACGAGCCATCTTGTACTCCTACCCCTGACGTTGCTTATGTTTCGGATTTACACAAATCACCATCACCCGTCCGTGACGCTTAATGACGCGGCACTTGGGGCAACGCGGTTTAATTGACGACGTGACTTTCATACGATGATTTCTTTATCTAGTCCTTCGGAACGAATTTGGAATTCTACCAGTCTCCCCGCAGTGTGTCTACGGTGAGTTTATGGCAGCGTTAAGATTATTGGCTCATCATTAGTGATAGCAATCGTGTGCTCAAAATGGGCACACAGCGAACCGTCGCGCGTTACCACTGTCCACTTATCCGCCAGTTCGCGCGTTTCTGCGCGTCCAGCGATGACCATTGGCTCAATCGCATACGTCATGCCCGGTTGCAGCCTGTGACTTGTCCAGCCGCGTTCTTTGGCACGGCGTGGCCACCAGTTGGGAACGTCCAAGCCTTTTTCGTGCATTACACGCCCAACACCATGACCAGTGTAATCGCGCGCTACACTATAGCCCTGCTTATCAACGTAGGAATACACTGCCAACGCTACATCACGGATTTCATTGGGCATGACGGAGGCGCGAATGCCTTCAAACAACGATTGCTCTGTGACATCCAGTAAGCGCTGAACCTGCGCTGAAACTTCACCCACTGGATACGTCCAGGCTGAATCTCCCACAAAGCCCTTGTACACCGTACCGATATCGATGCTGATGATGTCGCCTTCTTGCAGCACACGCGCGCTAGGAATACCATGCACAAGTTCGTTGTTCACGGACGCGCAGATCGACGCCGGAAAGTTCGGCGAGTTGTGCTTGGGATAATTCAGAAACGCTGGCACTGCACCGTGATCGCGGATAATGGTTTCCACGATAGTATCCAGTTCTTTCGTCGTCACGCCCGGACGTACAGCGCGGCGCATTTCCTGGTGTGCCACTGCGACGATGCGCCCAGCTTCTCGCATGATGGCGAGTTCTTCTGGCGTTTTAAAGTGTAACTTCGTCTCGCTCACGGCTTATTTTTCCGCAATTTCCATCATGGTTCGGGTTACATCATCAATGCTTTGACGGGCATCGATTTTATGGAAAATGCCTCGCTGCTTATAGGTGTCGACCACTGGAAACGTCTGATTAACGTATTCAGAAATGCGCTTCTCGATGGCTTCCGATGTATCGTCCTCACGCTGTTTCAGCGGCGCGCCGTCAATGTCGCAAATGCCTTCCTGTTGCGGTGGGTTGTGTATCAAGTGATAAGTATGGTTGCTATTTGCTGTACATACTCGTCGATTTGCTAAACGCGAAATTGCTTCATCTTTATCCAGGTCAAAGAACAGCACGGCATCGATTTTTTCACCTCGTTCAGCCAACATCTGATCAAGATGCTCAACCTGCGGCAGTGTGCGCGGGTAGCCGTCGAGAATGAAGCCATTCTGCGCGTCATCTTGTGCGATGCGATCTTTCACCATCTGCGAAGTAAATTCATCTGATACCAACCGACCAGAGTTAAGAATCGCCCGCAGTTCTTCCCCTAGTGGACTATCTTGCTTCATGATGGCACGGAAGATGTCGCCCGTGCTGATCTGCGGAATGCCCAGCTTCTCAGCAAGCCGAATCGCCTGCGTGCCTTTGCCCGCGCCTTGAATACCCATGAACAAAAAAATACGTCCCATGATTGTGATCTCTAGGTGAATATGGAGAGTGACTAACCGATGGTTGTTCCTCTATCCCCTGATCTGTACAAGGGATAGAGGAGACGAACTTCGTTAATTCATGAAGCCTTCGTAGTTGCGCATCATAAGCTGCGCTTCAAGCTGCCGCATCGTGTCGATGACCACGCCAACGACGATAATCAACGCCGAGCCACCTAATACCAGCGCTGCGTTGCCAGCATTTCCCGTCGTTTCTGCCGGGAAGATCAGGCGGTTAACGAGGTCAACGATGCCGGGCATAATAGCGACGAAGCCGAGGAACAAAGCGCCCACCAGCGTAATACGGCGGGTGACGGTACGAATGTATTCATCGGTACGCTTGCCGGGACGAATGCCGGGGATGAAGCCGCCCTGTCGCTGCAAGTTGTCGGCGAGATTCTGGTTGCCCACCATCACCTCTGTATAGACAAAGGTGAAGGTCACGACCAGTACGAAGTATGTTAGCCAATAGCCAGCGCCCTGATTCTGACCGAAGGTCGTGATGAACCAATCCCCTACCGGACCTTTGGGAAAGACGCCTGCAAGAATCGCTGGGAGTGTGATAATCGACTGAGCGAAAATCAATGGGATCATGCCGACGGCATTCACCTTCAGCGGGATATGGGTCGTTGCGCCGCCATATTGACGGCGACCACGCACGCGCTTTCCGTACTGTACCGGAATACGGCGTACCCCTTCTTGTATAATGACGATTGCTACCAGGCTGATGAGCAGAATCACGATGAAAACGATAATGCTGAACAGCGGCTGCGGTGAATTGGTGAGCAAGCTAGCGACGTTACCGGGCGCGCGGGCTACGATACCTGAGAAGATGATAATCGAAACGCCATTGCCGATGCCTTGCTCAGTAATGAGTTCACCGAGCCAAATTGCAAACATCGTGCCAGCGGTCATTGTCGCCATGACTGCGAACGTGAGCAGCCAATCGCTGCCCCAGCCAGGGATAATTTGTGAGCCTGCCAGCGCGCCGAAAATATTGACCTGCGCCACAGATTGGAGCATTGCCATCGGGATCGCGAGATAGTACGTGTAGCGCTGAATTTTTTCACGACCACCGGGTTCCCGCTGCATTGCTTCCAAGGCGGGCCAGATCGGTCCAAGCAGTTGGATGATGATCGAGGCAGTAATGTAAGGATAGACGCCGTTTGCCAGCACGCTGAAGTTCGATACCGCGCCACCGGACAGCAGGTTCAACGTTTGTAGAATGCCGCCGCCCGCCTGACTGGCAAAAAGCTGGCTCAGAGTAGCTCGGTCAACCCCTACAACCGGGATATGCGTGGCAAATTGATAGACCACCAGAATAATAAATGTAATCAGCAGCTTGGTACGCAAGTCGGGCAGCCGCCAAGCGTTCCGCAGCGCTTCTAAGATATCTCTCATCACCAAAATCCTCAACTCTGCCGAGAATAGGAATGACCGAATACGACTGTACCCGGTCTAATCTCCTACTACTCTGGTCTTCATTTACGACTGACTCTGCTGAAGTTTCGCAATCTCTGATTTGCGCAGTTTCTTGACGGTTGCGCGCGCACCCTTCAGCAGCAAAGGTTTCACTTCGACACTGCCGCCCGCCGCCGTGATTTTTTCGTTGGCGCTCTTGGAAAAACGGTTCGCTTGCACTGTCAGTTTCTTACTTAAGTCGCCACTGCCAAGAACCACCACCGGACGATCTGCGTCACGGATGAGTCCCTGTTCCTTAAGGAACGCAGGCGTTACAACGGTGCCATCGGCAAGTTCTGCCAATGCTTCGACGTTGACAACCTGATACTCGATGCGGAAGATGTTGTTAAAACCGCGCTTGAAAGGCAGACGACGCACGAGAGGAAGCTGACCACCCTCGAAGTATGCGCCCTTCGGCTTGCCACCGCGCGCACCTTGTCCTTTTTGACCGCGTCCTGCTGTCTTACCCCTGCCAGCCGCGATACCGCGACCTACACGGGTACGCTTTTTTCTTGACCCCTTATCGGGTTTAAGATCATGTAGTTTCATCGTTACTTTCCCTTACGTGATGTAAGGACACGGCAGCCGTGTCCCTCATTATTCTGTCACTTCTTCGACCCGCAGCAGGTGGCTGATTTTGTCAATCATCCCCCGAATGGTGGGCGTATCATGAATCGTCACACTGGATTGCATCTTGCGCAGCCCCAGCGATTGAGCAATCACACGCTGCTTGCCATTGTAGCCAATGGGGCTTTTCACCAGCGTGATCTTCAGGAGTTTATTTTCGGTTTTCTTGCTCATTGCTTCGCCTTCCGTTCCCAGAATGGGCGCATTTCATCGACGGGCTTGCCGCGCATCGCCGCTAATTGTTCCGGGCTGCGCAGTTGTTCCAGCGCCGCAACGGTTGCCATCGCCACGTTGAGCAAATTGGAGCTGCCCTGGCTCTTGGTCAATACATCATGGACGCCGACTGCTTCCAGCACGGCACGCACCCCGCCGCCTGCGATGACGCCTGTACCAGGGGAAGCGGGACGCAGCAGCACCTTCGCGCCGCCGTACTCGCCAGTGATTGCGTGCGGGATGGTCGTCCCCGAAAGTGAGACTTTCGTCATCTGTTTACGCGCACGATCTGCACCCTTGCGAATGCTGTCAGGCACACCACGCGATTTGCCAATGCCGACGCCAACACGCCCCTTATTGTCGCCAACGATGACGACGGTGCGGAATGCGAAACGACGACCACCCTTGATGACCTTGGCAACGCGCGTAATGTCTACAACACGTTCATCTAATTCTTCGCGATCTTCTTCACGTTCACCGTGCGGCTGACGATCACCGCGCGGCTGACGATCTCCACCACGCTGTCCGCCGCCTTCACGTCCACCGCCTTCGCGCGGATCACGGTTGTCTTTCTTTTCCTTTGGCATGATTTACTCCTAGAATGTCAAACCGGCTTCGCGCGCGCCTTCTGCCAACGCTGCCACACGACCATGATATTTGTAACCGCCGCGATCAAAGACAACGCTCGTAATTCCGGCGTTCTTGGCACGTTCTGCCACAATACGTCCCACGATACGCGCCGATTCCACTTTGCTCTTGCCTTCGAGTTGCGTCGCAATATCGGTGTCAATCGTTGACGCAGAAGCCAACGTTTGTCCCTTACCATCGTCGATCACCTGTGCGTAGATGTTTTCTGAACTACGAAAAACGTTCAAACGGGGGCGGGCAGCCGTTCCGGTGACACGGGCACGAACACGGTTGTGCCGTGCCGTGCGCATTTCAGCTTTTCTCTTGCTCTTAATATCTGGCATTGCTCAAACCCTTTACTTGGTCTTCCCGGCTTTACCCGCTTTGCGACGGATGATTTCTTCCGCATAGCGCACACCTTTGCCAAGGTATGGTTCC
>CALMZT010001285.1 GCA_937870805.1 uncultured Chloroflexota bacterium | reverse complement strand
GTCAACGAAGATGTGCAAGAGTGGGGAGCTAACAGGTCTCAGGATAACTAGATACCGTCTGGTGTTTGCCTCATAGAAAGCACGCACCCACCAAACGGTTACGTCCAGAAACCATCGTAACGCTTCGTTGACTTCGGTGGAGTTTCTAGTCCTACGATCTGCCCATTACTGACCGCAAGCCGCCATTTACCTAACAGTCTAAACAACCATTGATTAATTTCCACGTCAGGTAACTTCCAAAAACGCTCCATCCCGATTTGCTTAAATTCATCCCAGCTATGCTGTTGTGCGAGGCTGACATCAGCGCCGCGCTTTTGTTCTAAGCCTTTTAAGACTGACTTGAGACGTTCCATGCGCTTCCCTGCCTCAGCAAGCGCCCTGTCATAACTATCGCGCAAACTGTCGTCAGCAGTGGCTTGTTTCACGATCATGTTCTGAATCTGACGTTCTAGTGCCGTCATATCCTTGCGTGTTTTTTCGAGGCGCTGAGCCGCGTCTTGGGCTTCAGGCGCGGGTTGTAAGAGCGTGTCCAACGCCGCACCGGAACCGAGCCATTGCTGAAGGCGTTCATCAAGCCATGCCTGAACCCTCTTTTGATTAATCATCTTATTCTCGGTACAGTCGCGAAGCAGGCGCATGTATTTAGTGCTACAACGCCAGGCGTAGTATTGTTTCTCAGGCTCATGAGCGCCACTTAGGGTGTACTTACAGCTATGGCAAATCAGTAAGCCGCTGAATTTGTGGGTTGAGGCGGGTTTCATCTTGCCGCGTATCCCTTCGCGGCGCGTCATTTCCGCTTCCAACCGTTCCAGTGCTGTGCCTGTCACTGCGGGTAAGTTTATACCGTATTGAATCAGGACGCCTGGCGGCACTTCATGACCAGGTTCGCGCACCCATGCACCACGCTTGGACATCTTAAAGTAACGTGCGACGTGTCCATAAAACGAGGGTGTCGATAAAATGCGGTAGTAGTGCTTGACCGAGTGTGGTTCACCAAGCGGATTTGCGTAGCCAAATCGCTCAAACATCACGAGTTCAACAAGCCGCCAAGGTGTAGGTTGAAGGTTTAGTTCCTTGTTGCCGCAAACTACTTCAACCAAATCGAGCCACTCTTGGCGACGCGCTTCATTGACTACAACCTTGGCAGCCTTGCCACTGCGCTCATCACGGATGAGTTTGTGTGATTGCACGACCACACTGTTGACGGGCAAGCCACGCGCGGCGCGCGCGTTGTAACCGACTTCGCGCTGCTTTTGCAGTTTGTCGATTTCGCCCGCCGAAGCATAACCACCCATTGCGATGAACATGCGGAAATTGGACTCGTTAATCTCACCATCGATGAGACTGTGAATTTTCGCGCCGATGGCTATCGTGCGCTCAACCACATAGGCGTGCAGGCTTTGTGTGCGTCCAAAACGACTGCTGTCACGGACAGCGAGGATGTCAAAATCCTGAGCGTCCCAATGCGCAAGCAAGCGATTAAAGGCTTGAATACCCTCAGTCGCCATATCGCGGGCGCATTCATGAATGTCGATGTAGCGCCGCGAGTGACCGGGCACGATCAGCACGTCGCTAATACGCCAACCGTGTTTTTCTGCCAGCGCGCGCAAGTCGCGTTCCTGTGCTGGCAGACTCTCTCGTTCATCCGTTGCCTGTGTCTTGGTACTGACTGCAACCCACAATATAGCTCTTAAAGCCATTTAGCCACCTGGGCAAATATTCTCACAGGGTACACCGTCACGATCTCTATCTAAGCTGGTTCTACCAGCCGCCAAACACGCCTGTGCCTGCGCGCAGCTTGTCATCTGGCTGCAAGTGCGGGCGCCATTGCATGATGCGCCCGTTGAACCACCGCCTGTCGTGCCTCCGCCGCTTGAATTTGGATTGCGAGTAGTGGCTAACGAACTGTGGACATACGCCGTTGCACCGTTATACGTGAAGCGCAGCCATGTGCGATTACCCGATACACTTGCGCCCGTCTCAGTGCCCTCGACGGTGATTGGTGTACCACGCGATAACTGAGCCACAATTTCACAGGTGGTTTGCGGACAGGAGCGGGCGTTGGCTTGCCGTACTGAAATATAGTAGGTTTGCGGAAAGCTGGTTTGTCCCGTCAAAATAAAGATCAGACTCAAGCATAAAACGACAAAAACTGTTTTTCGGATCGTGCGCATCTTTGACCCCCTTTGTGGAACAGGTACTTTTTGTTTACTGGTGCCATGAGTCGCCACTTTTGCAGCAGGCTCTTCGTTGCCATTCGGGGAATTGAGATATTTTGAGAGCTTTCATCAACTGTCGGATTGTATTTTCTAACGATAGAGTTATTGCCAACTTTAGAATTTATGTGCTATGCTTTTACGACATAACAAATTTGAAACATACCGCGAGATCACTATATGTTACTGACAGAGAGAGAAAAAGAGTTCCTTGACTGGTATCGATCTTTGTTGAAAGACGAAAGAGTCGCCGTTGACCAGTGGTTGAACGGCGACAATCAGTTATTGTTGGCTTTTCGCCAGAGTAGTGAGCGTCTCCATCGCTTCGATTATCGACCCCTGGCGGACAGCGGCGATGAGTTTCCGCTCCATAGTGGACAAATCAGCCTCGGTTAAATTCGCCGCCGGGTTATCAGTGCGCCCTAACAGGTAGTCAGTGCTGACACCTAAGAGTTCCGAGAGTTTAGAAATTACTTCACCAGTCGGGTCATTTTCGCCCGTTTCATACCTTGAGATCATGCGCGTAGAAGAACCAATTGCATCTGCAAGCTCTTCCTGCGTATAGCGTCCTTCGCGCATTTTCTTAAGTCGTTCACCCCGAAACTTTGCCATCAACCTTTCCTCAGTTTTCTCTAGTCTAATATGTCTTGTCGCTTGACACAACGAACATATATGGCTTATAATCTAGACAAATACGTCTATCATGTGAGGTGTTTTTTTGCCTCATTCCTAGACAAATTTGTCTATATACGGAGACGCATATGGCTCATGCTGGTAAACTGAAACAACTTGCCATCGAAACGAACGAACCCCTCATCACGCTGATACCTCG
>CALMZT010001284.1 GCA_937870805.1 uncultured Chloroflexota bacterium | reverse complement strand
TCTTGAACGAATAGCCGCGCACAATCGCCTTCAACGGGATTTCAATCGTCAAATTAAAATGTGGCGACACGAACGGGCGACAGCTTTCAATCACGCTGGCGCGATAGCCCTTAAAAGCGTTCGTCGTATCGTTATATGGCAGGCGGAACATCGTCTTGATGGCGAAGTTGGCGATACGATTGACGATCAGCTTGAACCTGGGGTAATCGTAGACCTTCGACTCACGCATGAAGCGCGACCCGAAGGCACAGTCCGCCTCATCACGCAAAATATGATAGTAGCGCACGACATCTTCCGGCGAATCTGAGGCATCTGCCATATAGATCACCACTGCCTCACCCGTAAAATTATTCAGACCGAACGCCACTGCCCTGCCGAAACCGTTGCGCCCGGTGTTGCGAATCACGCGGATACGCTCATCTTTGGTGTGTTCGGCGTCAATAAGTTCAAAGGTGCGGTCTGTGCTGCCGTCGTCCACCACCAGAATCTCAATATTGTGTACCCCGGCGCTGTCCAGATGATCGCGCAGCGCGACCACCGTTCGTTCAACGTTGCCTTCTTCGTTGCGCGCAGGGATCACAATCGAGAGTTTCATAAGTTCCAGACTTCTAGAAATCGCTAACGGACAAGCTTTGGCTTACAGACTTAGGTTTTAGTGATTGGCATTTTAAGTAAGTTTAGCTGCGCGAGTCTGAGGTCCCTCTCCATGTGGCGACTCCTCATCAATCAACGGTGTCTTAAAAATGGAGAGGGATTTAGGGTGAGATAAAACACACTCACTCGCCTATATCCTTAAGTTACAATTTCCCAACCTTCTCTAACATTTCCCGCCCTTTTTTGCCCTTCATCCATCGTGTACCCTAAAATGGCGTTTTATGTTCCCCAATATGCGGAATTGCCGCCGCCTATGTGCCATTTAGGTACTTTTTACGTAATGTCCTTTGAACTCACAACGTTCCACAGGGTTGGTGTTAAGTTTTCCTAACCATTTCTAACCGTGCGTTGTTTCGCCTAAGCGCTCTTGCCAACTGATGACGATTTCCTCAAAAATATCGTCGAGAGTCTTCGTAATCTCCCAGCCCGGCAGCGTGTTTTTGAGGTGCGTCAGGTCAGAAATGTAGCAGATGTGATCGCCGACTCGCGCTTCATCGCTGTATTTGTAACGCATTTTCTTGCCTGTAAGCTGCTCGGCACGCTCAAACGCCTCCAAAATCGACACCGTATTCGCGCGCCCGCCCCCCAGATTGAACACCGAAGCAGGCGTCGGATTCTCGTAAAACATCTCAATGCAGCGCGCCACGTCGTAGGAATGGATGTTGTCGCGTACCTGTTTACCCTTGTAGCCAAAAATCGTGTACTCGCGCTCCTCGACATTGCAGCGCACAAGGTAGCTCAAAAAGCCATGCAGTTCGACACCGCTGTGATTCGGTCCCGTCAGGCAGCCGCCGCGTAAACAGCACGTTTTGATGCCAAAGTAACGCCCGTATTCCTGCACCAGCAAATCCGCCGCCGCCTTCGACACGCCGAACAGTGAATGCGTCGATTGGTCGATGCTCATCCCCTCGCTGATTCCATTGGCGTAAGCAGGATCAGCGTAATCCCAGCGCGTTTCCAGTTCGGTGAGTTCAATCTCGTTGGGACGATCTCCGTACACTTTGTTCGTTGACATATAGGCGAACACGGCTTCCGGCGCGTGGCGGCGTGTCGCTTCCAGCAGGTTCAGCGTGCCGCCTGCATTCACATCAAAGTCCTCGAACGTATAACTTGCCGCGAGGTCGTGGCTGGGTTGTGCTGCCGCGTGGACAATCAAATTCGGTTGAATCTGTTCAATGAACGCCAGCACCGCGTTACGGTCACGGATGTCGAGTTCATGATGCTGAAAGTCGCTGCACAGCGCCTCAAGCCGCTGTTGATTCCAGCGCGTATCGCCCCTCTCTCCGAAGAACACGCGCCGCATATTGTTGTCCACACCATGTACCTGCCAGCCGCGCGCATCAAAATACGCGACCACTTCTGAGCCAATCAAGCCATTCGAACCCGTGACGACGATCTTTTTCACATCAACCTCAATCTAAGCCGAAAATTGTTGTGTAACCTTACAAGACTCTGCCTTATTTCGCCAGACTGGTTTAATGAGCGAGGCGAGGTCTATAATGTCACGCTTGTAGAGCATCATATCAACACCTCTACATTGTATCGGCATAATTAGGATTTTCTGCATGAATAATCGCTGGCTCAATGGGCTTTGGCTGCTGATCGTGGTTGGCGCGACGCTGCTGCTGCTCACACCGCCCCCCGACGAAACGTTAACAGTCCTGGCAATCGTCGTGCTATGGGCGCTGACGCTGCTGTCATTCACGCCGCTGCGTCACACACTTGGACTGCCTGTGCGCTGGCTGCGCCGTATCCCTGCACTCTACTGGTTCGCCCTGCTGCTGTATATCTGCCTCACGTTGGGCTATTGGGTAGTCACGCGCCAACCAACCTATGGGCGCTGGTTGACAAGCGATGAATTCATTTATCTGCTGGCGTGCCTGTGGGGATTGCTGTACCTCGCTTTTTATGATGCCGATCAGCAGCAGGCACGCGCAATGGGTACGAAACTCGCTACCAGCAAATTGACGGGTATATTGATCGCATTGACCACCATCGCCATGATTTTGATCGGCGCGGAGACCTGGATGCGACTGTTCTATGTGACGACAGATGCCTACACCTTCACCGCGATGAATTATCACTGGTACAAGAATTTTTACTGGGGACGCTACAATTCGCTTGGCTACCGCGACTACGAGCCAAACCCCGACGCCCAGACGCGCATCGCAGTGTTAGGCGATTCGTTCGCCGCCGGGCATGGCATCGACAACATTGACGACACCTTTCCACAACTATTGGAACAACGTTTAGGCGCGGGCTACGACATAAATCTCATTGCCAATTCCGGTTGGGACACAGATGTTGAACTGGGCTATCTCGACAGTTACCCTTATCGCCCGAACATCGTGATTCTGTCCTACTACCTTAACGACATCCAATACCTGATACGCTACACGTCTATCAGCCCGGATAACAACTTCAACTTTCCGCAAGACCCGACGCTGAACTGGATTGTGCTCAATTTCTTTGTGCCCAATTACATCTACTATAACCTGCTGCAATTCACGTCACCGACGCGCACCAATAACCACACTGCGGATATGGTCAGCGCTTATACCGATGACACCTATTGGCTGCCACAGGCACAGCAGCTTACCAACATCGTCAACTGGACGCGCGACCACGACGCCCGCTTGATTGTGCTGCTGTGGCCCCAAATTGCGATGATTGACGCCTCGCAGCCCGCGATACAGCGTTTGCGGGAGTTATTCGACAGTTTGGGTGTGGAAGTGGTCGATATGAGCGAACCCCTACGCGGTTATGAGACTTCACAATTGATCGTCAACCGCTTTGATACGCATCCGAGCATCGTCGCGCACCGCATCGCCGCCGATGCGCTGTACCCTTTGGTGGTGGGGCAATGAATATGTACCAATGAACTAAACCTCGTTTGAAATCGGCAGTCGTAGGGGACGACCAATGTGTCGTCCCGCACAAAAAGCGAATTGTAAAGTGACTTATGGCTTTCACATCACTGATTGAGGCGGGCGAAACGCACGGTATCGACCAGCAGGGCTAAGGCGCGCGTGTCTCCACCCTGACCAATTTGCGCTGGGACGAGGGCAGTATCGTAGGCAAATGTCACGGTCACATAGGTTCCATCTGAGACCAATTCAGCAGGGATGGTGACACTATAATTTTGAAGCGAGGTGGGCAATATGGTAATTGGAACGCCAACAGGCGTGCCATTCACCAGAATTTGCACCTGTCGCGGCTCAAAATACGATTGTGCTGTAAACGTCATCTCATAACTGCCGGGCGGCAGATCGACGTACAACGGCGTTTGTGGCGCACCCCCCATCCAACGCACGGTTAAGCCCGCAATGGTCTCTTGCCAGTGCCAGCCCACACCGACATAAAATACATCTTCCGGCGCGCCAATGTCGATTTGATACACATTTGGCTCGATTTGCGGCGGTGTGCGCGGCGGACAGCCATCAGGATGCCAGGTCGTGCGATAGACAATCGCGTCATTTTCCACGACGTAAGGGCAGAGCAAATCAGGCAGCGAATTGAAATACGTCGTGATTTCGTCAATCACGGTTGGGAAGCGCGACGGGTCGATGAAACGGCGGTGAATGACGAAATAGCCAATCGGGTAATTAAAAATGTTGTCGCGCAGTTGGCTCTCGACAACCTCAGGCTCTAATAAGCGGCGCTGACCGAGCCAACTCATCAACGGATTGCTGTCGCGCATGTACATATACTGCCAGGTGTTGACGCGCGAGATGAAGCCGTTGGTCACACGCTTATTGTGATCGAGCGCATAATACAGCGTCGTGATGAACTGCGCCTCCCCGACGATGCCCTGTCCGCTGCCTCCTGCCGTTGGAATATCGACAATCACGTAGTCATAGGGTTCACGCCCCATCGCTTTATAAAATTCATAACGTGGGGGTGGCAGTTGCAGCGGCATCGGGCGATAGATGTTTGCCCATCCTAATGTAATGAGCAGCAGTGCGACAGTCACAGGCAGTTGTATACGCTTCACCAGCGGCGTCAGCGTGAGCATCGAGAACAACACTGATGGGATGAGAAAGGTGGATAGGAATCGCTCTGGATAGCGAAACATTCCCCCCAAGAGTGCGTGCAGCCCCGCATATAACGGTGTTGCTGTGCCCGCCGCGAGGAGTAGGGGTAGCGGAATGAGCAGCAACCAGAACCAGCGGGGGACAGTGCCCGCATTGACCTCACCCCCCTGCCCCCTCTCCCCTGCGGAAACTCTGTAGTCATTAAGCGTGTGTGGCGTGGAGAGGGGGAGAGGAGCGCGCGATTGATGGAATAATTTTCGGCGCTGGAAGATGCTGATGATAAGTGCAAGCAATAGAAGCGGAATGGCAAGATAACCAATCGGCGCGCCTTCGACCATTTGATAAAAGTAGCCTGATGGCACGGCTAGACCGAGCGCTTGATCGACGGGCGTGAAGGATAAGCCTTCGTTGCTGAAGCTCAGCATATACGGCAGCGGTCCGACGAACCACAACAGCAGCAGCGCACCCACAACCCCTAGCACGCCCATCCGTGCGACGCGCAGCCGCCGCGCCCAAGTGCCGCTGTGCCACAGGGTATACAAGCCGTAGGGCACGACCAGAAACGCCGCGAACATCGGGTATTGCAGGTCGGTCATGACCATGCCCCACAGCGCGAAGGCAAGCGCAAGTGTCCAAAATACAGGACAATCGCCAAGACGCCAAGTTCGCCAAGCTAAAACAGAAGAGAGATTTACAGAAGTGCGTCTTACTCCCCCTCTCCCTAGCGAAGCGGCGGGTGTTAGCGAAGCGGCGGGGGTTGGGGGGTGAGGTACAGCGATTTTGCCCCACAGCAAAATGAGGGTCGGCAGCCAGAACCAGCCGAGCAGATTGATGTCGTTGTAGGCAGTGGCGATGAAGAAAGTAGGCATGAGTTGCAGCATGACGCCGCCGACCAAAGCCAAGCCTATCGCAGCGCCCTCGCGCCGCAGCAGCAAAAAGAAACTGTAGCCCGCCAGCGTGAACGCCACGAAAATCACTGCCATCATTGCGACCAGCGTGCCAAACAGCGGCTCCAGCAGTGCCCACAGCGGAAACCAGAACGCCGCCAGCGTGTGATAACCCAGATTCGAGACGAACGGTGCCATGTTGTAGTTGGTGATGTAGACGTTCAGCCCCGGCGTAGTGAGGGCGTGCCGTATCCACCAGTAATTCCAGTGGAAATGATAATAATCCACAGGGGATGTGCCCGGCAGTTGCGTATCCATGTGGAAGATAGGATTATACAGCGCGCAAAACGTGATGAGCGCGTAAAAGCCGATGATGACGAGATGTTTTTTGAACGACACGCGGGACAATCCTCAGACTAGATCCTGAGTTTAACTGAGGATGAGATCAATCACAAAGTTCACGAAGCGCTGCGTTTCAGGAATGGTTGTGGCGTGATCGGCATCTTCTTTCGACGTTTGCCGCCACAATAAGGCTTTCTCGATGAGTGCTGACCACGCGGGCAGTTCATTTTGTGCCCACAACGCCGCTTTGCGCTTCGACACCTGTTCGCCATTTCTGACTGTGTACAACGCGCGGCACAGCGTCAGGATGGCATAAGCCTGTGAGCCGCGATAGTACATATCCTTGACCCATTCACGCCAGCCGCGCACATGCTCTTTGATGACCTGAATGAATTCCTCTTTGGAAATGGGTTCGATGATGCTTTGTGGCGCTGGACCAAACAGCGTCACGCCTTTTTCGCGCACCATGTACCAGTTCGGCAGCCACAGTCTATCGGCGGTGATGATGTGAAACGGTTCGCCGGGACTGATGATGCCAATCTTGCTTGTTTGCGTTTTAAAGGTTCTTAAGCCATGAAGCGACAGATAAGCAATTTCAATCCGATTATCCCACTGCGGATCATTTGTCACGACGCCATCATGCATCGTTTTCAAGGCGTTAAATTCCGCCTCATCAAGATCGCCGCCAACTGCGGCTAACAGGTCTACATCGCTGATGCCTTCGTCAAAATCGCCTGTCACCAGTGAGCCAGAAAGATACAAGCCTACCAGCTTTTGACCGAGAACAGTTTGCATCTGAGCAAGCAAACGATCCAGCAGCGCATTGACATCAGGATAAGCTGTCGGCTGCATCACTGCCCGCCGCGCGCCCAGGCAATTGTGCGCGCGAGTCCCTCATCCAGCGCCATCGTCGGCTGCCAGTTGAGCAGCGTTTTTGCGCGTGTGATGTCGGCAAGCGAACGGCGCATGTCACCGGGCTGCGCAGGATGATAATTCACGGAATAACTCGCGCGCGTGTGACCGAACGCTTTCAGTACAATATCGCATAGGCGGTTGATACTTGAATCGACGCCCGTGCCGAGGTTGATGACCTGCCCATAAGTCGCGGGGTTTTCCAGCGCATCGACCCACGCCCGCGCCACGTCCGCGATGTACACGAAGTCGCGCGACTGTTCGCCATCGCTGTGGATGTTGATGGGTTCGCCGCGTATCAGATTGCCGACGAAAATCGCCAGCACGCCCTGATAGGGATTGCTGAGACTTTGACGCTCGCCATACACGTTGAACATGCGCAGCGACGTAGCGTTGAGCGTGAAGTCCAAATCTTTGCGCTCGGCAGTGATATGCACATAGCGCTCAGCAGCGTATTTGGTCACGGCGTAGTAATTGACAGGCGCGGGCGCGGCGTCTTCAGGTGTGGGCACGATGACAGCGTTGCCATAGATCGTCATCGAACTGGCGAACAGCAGGCGCGGCACACGATAGGCGATACACTGCTGCAAGATGTTGATCGTCCCCAGCGTATTGACGGTCAAATCCTCCGTCGGGTCTGCAAATGACAGGCGAATCGACGCCTGCCCCGCGATGTGCAGCACCGCATCGACGCCGCGCGCGAACACCGCCGACAGCTCAGTGGCTTCACCGACATCGCCATGTACGAACTCAGCAGCATCGTTGACGTACTCGCGCTTGCCTGTGCTCTCGTTGTCAAACACGATTACGTCATAGCCGCGCGTGACCAGTAAGTCAACAATGTGACTACCGATAAAGCCCGCGCCACCTGTTACGAGAATACGTTTCATCACATCATTCTGCTTAATTTGAGGTTATAAGCGTACATTTACCCCTCTCCCCAACCCTCTCGCCCGCCGCCGCTGCGCTTAGGGCGAGAGGGAGAAAGCCAGAAACGCTCGCATTTTTAAGTCCCTCTCTACGCCGTGTGTAAGCGCAGCGGCGGGATTTAGGGAGGGGTAAATAGTGAATTATTTGAGGGATGTGCATTATTCTCTAATTTGTCTGTGAAAAGGGATTTTACCCCTATCCCCAGCCCTTTCCCC